>CANJDY010000053.1 GCA_947472635.1 Chitinophagaceae bacterium | reverse complement strand
TAAATAATCATACACCTGAGCGGTCTTAAATCTTACCTCATCCACACCAATTTCCTTCGCCATTTTTTTTACTGCTTCTATCTGGTGTTCGTTGTGTTTTACTACCAAAAACTGAAAAAATACAAATGGTGTTTTGCTGTTGAGCGCTTTCTTCCATTTTACAATATTTTTAGCACCCTCCAATACGGTATCGATATTACCACCGATTCGGTATTGTTTATATACATCCTGTGTAGTACCATCGATAGAAATGATAAGCCTATCAAGGCCACTTTCTACCGTACGCTTGGCGGCTGCGTCTGTCAGATAATGAGCATTGGTAGAAGTAGCCGTATAAATCCCTTTATCACTTGCATATTTCACCATTTCCAAAAAATCGGGGTTTAAATAGGGCTCTCCCTGGAAATAAAAGATCAGGTAAAGTAATTCTTTGTGGATTTCATCAATGGTCTTAGTAAAAAAACTCTTTTCCAACATCCCAGTTGGGCGGGTAAATGCTCTTAAGCCGCTCGGACATTCAGGACAGCGAAGATTGCAACTAGTGGTAGGCTCAAATGAAATAGAAACGGGATAACCCCATTGTATCGGTTTGCCGAACCATTTGCTAACGTAAAAACTACTGAGTACTTTGGCTCCATTCCAGCATCTTTTTATAGTAAGTTTACTTGCAAGATTAATGCTATCGTTCCAGTTAAAATCGGGCATATCTACAAAATTAACATTCCCGCTGATATGCGACGAGAATTTTTTTCCAATCCTACTTAAAGCTATTCCTGCTCACTTGAGTGAAGATGTATGAATCAAATAATCTATCTTTAAAAATCAGTTCAACAATTTCTTTTAATGACTATTTGATAAAATTTTGTACACAACACATGGAAGATGATGTAAGAGAATTTTTAGTGAAAATAATGCAGTCCATTTCGATGGGACTGGTTTGGCTACTAACCAATATGAGCATCGGCATTTACTTTGGATATGCTTTTTTTGAGGGAAGACCTACAATCGGCAACTATCTATATTACATTGCCTTTTTAGCATCGCTTATAGCATTCATTATTTATTTGCGTAAAAAATGGAAGGGCTGGGAGGAAACCAATTATTAGTGGTCCACTATTCTAACTGCTGTGATCGGCTATAATCAACCATCGGTTGGCCACTTTACGAAACAGCAGGGTAAATATTCCACCGATATCTCCAATACTTCTGGTTAAATGCCATTTGCCTACCACAAAAAAATAGATGGGTGACAATCGTTTCACCTCCAACAAGTCAAATTTCAATTTTCCCATTGCGGCCGCATCTGGATAATTTTTTCTGTAATTATCCAAGGTTTTTTGCCATCCATAGGTGATGCCTGTTTTGCCAATAAACATCAGTGAATCGCTTTTCCAATAGGTGTTCATAAAGGCCGGAATATTGCCCTTATTCCACTCTTTTGTTTGGCGAACCAATAAATCCCTTACTTCCATCTCATCCTTGCTTTGGGCAAATGAAGTGCAAGTTGTAATAATATAAAGTAGTAATAAAATCGTCGATTTGCTCATACAAAATAATTGAACTTACAAGTTACTCAATAAACCGCAAAATCTTATTTGTAATATTTACCTAACCGGAATATACCCTATACTAATGCTGGTGATGGGGAGAAGAACATTTGCTGCGGTGGCACAATCGGTAATTGTAATAATGCGCACTGATAATTAAAGGAACTGCGATAATTAAAAACCAGTTTTCAAAAGGATGAAAAAATTGTTTTAATACCAAGAACAGGAACCCAGTAGAAAAAACAAAAACCGGTATAAGAGAATGGTGGTGTTTGGCATATCCATGAAACAAGGAATAAGACCCAACAATAAAAGCCAATACAATCATCCCCCACTCAAAAAATGAATTGTGCACGATGTTGATACCAAATACCGGTAAAGTAGAAACCAGTACCGGCAATAATGCACAGTGAATGGCACAAGCTATTGAAGTAGCAATGCCCATCATATCCCAATTGATTTTTGTATTCATGGTAAGAAATGCAAAGGTAATAAATTTGCAATACAGTTGCAACTTTTAAATTCTGCTTCATTTATCAACAAGCCTTCATTACCAACTAGTTTGCGTGTAACTTTGCTAAAAATGGATAGTATGGGCAAAAAATGGCATTGGTACGTTGGCTTCTTTGTTCTTCTATTTGGAGGATATTTTTTGTATTTTTTCAGCCAGGATGATTTTTCACAATCGAGCCTTCCAGTAATCAACAATACGATACAACCGTTTTCTTTTACCAACCAAAACGGAAAAGTGCTAACGGAAAGGGATGTGGATGGAAAGGTATATGTAGCCGAATTTTTTTTTACTACCTGCAAAGGTATCTGTCCGAAGATGAATGCCAATATGCGAAGGGTCTACGACGCTTATAAAAGTGATAGCAGTTTTATGATTTTGTCGCACACCTGTATGCCCGAAACGGATTCGGTGCCACTGCTAAAAAAATATGAACAGCAAATGCTAAATGGAAACTTGGTTCAAAATGAAGATGACTCCTATAAAATCAAGTATGATACAACTACCAGTCGCTTGCCGGTTTCTAGTAATGTAAACTGGAATTTTGTAACCGGAGATAAAGCATCATTGTACAGAATGGCAAGGCAAAGTTACCTGATTGATAATAATAAGCCTGATTCCGCTACTGCTATTGCTGACCAATTTATTCATACACAGTTATTTGCTTTAGTAGACAAACAAAGCAGGGTAAGGGGTATCTATGATGGGCTAAAGGAAAATGAAATTCAAAAATTAGTAAAGGATATTCAAGCTGTATTGAAAGAGAAATACCATAGCAGGAGCCTCAATTAATACATCAAGCGACGAAATATGATAGACGATATTCTTAAAAAAAATAAGCTTAGCGTTACGGATGGACGCAAAAAAATATTAGAACTGTTTTTGGGCAGCGATGGCGCATTGGCACATGCTGATATTGAAAAGTTCACTGGAGAAATGTTTGATCGGGTAACAGTTTACCGCACATTACAAACCTTTGTAGAAAAGGGCATCATCCACCTAATTCCTACCACCGACAACTCCATCTTATATGCCTTATGCAAAGAGAATTGCGAAGCAGGTCATCACCATGATAACCATGTACATTTTATTTGCGATTCATGTAGCAAAACCATTTGTCTCGATGATGTAACCATTCCGCAGGTGAAACTTCCAAAAGGCTTTACGCCCAACAATTCAGAAATGGTGGTGAGCGGGATTTGTTCGGATTGCAAATAAAAAATTACATCTCCGCCTTCACAAAATCCATCAGCACTTTAATCGTAGCTGGACTAAAATCAAATTTCAAACCGGCTGTTTCAAAAAGTTGAGGCAAAGTTTTGGTCCCGCCCATACTCAGCGCATTGCAATAATTATCCAATGCTTGTTGCTTGTTTAATTTAAATTGTCGCCACATACCGATAGCGCCCAGTTGTGCAATGCCATATTCAATATAATAAAAGGGCACTTCAAATAAATGCAACTGTTTTTGCCAAAGATTACTACGAAAGTTTTCCAATCCACTGAAGTCAATTACCCCATCGCTAAACTCATGTAGTATTTCATTCCACCGGGTAGTTCTTTCTTCGTTGCTATGGGTAGGGTGCTCATATACCCAATGCTGGAATTTATCAATGGTGGCTATCCAGGGAAAAATAGTGATTACCCTTTCCAGCTGGTATTCCTTCGCTTTCTTTAATTGCTCGGCATCACTAAAAAACACCTCCCAATGCTCCATGCTAAATAGTTCCATCGCCATGCTGGCCACTTCCGCTATTTCCATCGGGTACTCTTTAAAACCGGTTAACGGTAACGGGTGTGCCAAAAAAGAATGAATGGCGTGACCACCTTCATGCACCATAGTGATAAGGTCCTGCATTTGGCCAGCTGCATTCATAAAAATAAAGGGGGCACCGCTTTCTGCCAACGGGCAGTTATATCCTCCTGGAGCCTTCCCCATCCTGCTTTCTAAGTCGAGGTGCTGCAAGTCATTCATCTTAGCAAGACAGTCTCCAAAAAAAGGGCGCAACTTTGAAAAACATTCTATCGACTGATCGATCAACTCTTTCCCTGTAGTAAATGGTTGTAGCGGAGGCGTACCTTCCGCTTCTGCTTCTATATCCCAGGGACGTAGTGTGTCTAACCCTAGCTTCTCCTTTTTCTTTTGATAAATCTTATTTACCAATGGCATTACATGCTGCTTAACCGCTTCGTGAAAAGCGTAACAATCCTCTTTGCTATAATCAAATCTTCCTAACTCCTTAAACCTATAATCGCGATAATTGGCAAAGCCGGCATTTTGTGCTTCTCTGTTTCGCTTTTCTAATAACTGGTTATATAAATTATTCAATGCGTCGGTGTCCTGCAATCTTCTTTCCTGAATTTTTCGATAGGCCTCCTCCCGTATGTTCCTGTCGGGATGTTGAAAAAATTTGGCTGCCTGCTGCAGCGTGTATTCCTCTCCGTTAATTGTAACGGTCATCTTGGCTGAAATTACGCCAAACTGTTGCTGCATCACTGCTAGCTCCGATTGTAGCGGAATGTTTTCTTCTCTGAATAACTCAATACTTTTTCGGACCGTGCGCAGATAGGTGAAATATTGATTGGTATCCAGCTCTTTCGTTAATGGATGATTGACCAATTTTTTATTCAATGCATCTGCATAGGGCTGGATATTGGGTTGCAATTCGGTACAATAAAAATTAAACGCCTCTTCCAATAATTTGTTTTGGGTATCACAGGTCATTTTTATCTGACGCCAGCAGGCATCCTCGCTTACTACTGCTTCCAACTCACTCTGGTCTTGCAGCCATTTTTCCAGCCTTTCTTTTGAATCGATATTCCTTTCTAGTAAATCCTTGAAAAAGGGCTCTAGGTGTTGCCAGTCAGTAACCACAAATTCAGTAGGAATAAAATGTCGGGGTGTTTTTTGTATATCGGCCGTGTACATAAAAATATTTTTGGGTAGTAACAAGACTACCGTAGCTGAAAACAACTACGGTAGCAAAACAAAGGTTATAAAAAGCCTTGTAGATACTTGTTAAATATGGCTGGCATTGTAAAATTGCCCTATTCAACTACAATCGACTTAGGCCATTTTCCGAGGTGAATTTATTTTTTTTGGTGGAGCTGCTTTTACCGCGGCCTGCTTTGGTTCAGCGGTTTTTGCCTTTGGGGTTATTACCTCATGAGCGGCTGCCGTATCACTGTCATGGTTATCTGATAATTTAATATCTACTTCGTTAGCCACTAACAATGCATACCATTTCACCATCTTCTTCATATCACTTCCGTACACTCTTTCAAAATCCATCGCTGGATATACTTTTTCAAAATAGGCTTTGATTGCTTTAGCATCTGCCTTTCCATCAGGAATCGCCACCGTGCTTTTTTTCATTGCGTCAAAAACTTCTATCAGGTTTACATTGTCTTTGGCGGTAAATACTTCAATACTTTCGAGGTGAGAAAAACTATGCAAGCGGGTACTTACAAATTTAGTGCTCTTGTCCTCTAATGATTTCACAATGCCGCCATCTGCTTTCGAAGACATCAATTCGAATAAACCACTTAATCCGGTTACGGAAACTAATCTGTTATAATCCATATGATCCATTTATTTTAGGGTTGCAAGGTAGTTGTAAAAAAGCAAAAAGAGGACAATTTTAAAGCCAATCCCATTAAAATTAAGCAGCTTGTAAGCGGATATCCGGCGAGTCGGCTAAAAGAATTCCTCCGCCAATGCAGCTTCGGATGATTTGCACTGCTACTAATAATTATTTATTCCCGTTGATTTGCTCATATAGTTGATGCACATCTGTTATTTTAAATAATTGCGTACCCTCGTTCATGGTAGCCGCTGAGCCACAGGCTACACCAAAATTAATGACTTGTTGAAGAGGTTGCTGCTGTTGCAACATATAGGTAATCCCCGCCACCATACTATCCCCTGCGCCAACAGTACTTTTCTTTTTTACAATGGGAGCCGAAGCAAAATATTTTTTTTCTTGGGTTACCAGCCAGGCGCCATCGGGCCCCATGGATACTGCTATCAATTCTGCAAAACCATCCCTTACCGCTTGCTGGGCTGCGTCGGGCACTTCATTTGTTTGGAGCTTATCTATATTGAGCATTTTGCACAACTCGCTGATATTGGGCTTTATTAAAAAAGCATGTTTGCCCTGTAAAGCTTGCAATGCCGGTCCAGAAGTGTCCACAATACATTTTGCACCCACAGCGTTGGCTGTTTTAACAATGAGCCCATAAAAATAATCTGGTAAACCCGGGGGCAAGCTACCACTAGCCACTATATAGGCTGGGCTATAGGAAAGGATGTCGTCAATCAGATTTTTAATTACCTGCTCTTCGATGGATTTTCCGGGAAATGTAAACCTAAACTGGTGATTGGTTTCAGATTCCAGTACCACCCAATTTTCCCTAGTTTCTACAGAAGAATTGATGGAGTGAAACGGAATTTTTTCAGCCGTAAGTAGGCTCTTGAGCATTTCACCATTATGACCACCCGCAGGAAAAAGCGCTACCGAAGCGGCCTCCAGTTTTTTTAAGGCTTTGCTCACATTGATTCCACCACCACCTGGCTCATTCAACACATCGGTGCAGCGTTGCTTTGCCTCTGGCTGAATCAAATCCGTAATGGTGCTTTTGTCAATAGCAGGATTTAGGGTAACGGTTAGTATGGGACTAGTATTCATTGGGTAAAATTATTGTATAAGTGGAGATGTTGAACTAGCTCGGTAACTTACAAACGGGCCCTTATAAAGTTAGTTCAATTATTTTTTTAAGACGAAGAAAATGCTTTATTTAACAAAATCCGGTTACCTATTTTTTTGATTCGATGCTTTCAGCGGCTTTAATAATGCTTCCAATCCATTTATTTTAATTTCATACATAGTGGATAGCAATACGCCCAGCTTACCTACCGGAAAGCCCTTGCGCTGGAACCATTCCAAGTAAGAAACTGGCAAATCACAAAGTAAAATCCCCTTGTATCTTCCAAAAGGCATTTGCATGGTTACCAATTGCAATAAAATATTTCCATCCGGTTTTTCGGGCGACTCGTACATTGTTTTGTTTTTAGTTGAGTGAATTAATCTTCACTGCTTACCTATTGCATTCATCTGGCTATTCTAAAAATAATCCAACTGCTAGGAGTATTTACATTTTTACTGCAATAATCCAAAAAGCCAATTTAATGCAAATACTGAATAATCTACCCATAATAAATTTTTTATTAATCGCCGGTTCAATACATTTACGGAAATAAATTAAATTCGCTTTAATTTGGCAGATTAGATACCCATTTTCAATAATAGTTGCAGTTACTGAAACTCGCTATAAGCAAGGTTTTATTTTAACTTATCAACTATATAGAATCCATTAATAAAACCTATTACAATTATCATTCTCTTATGTAAATAAGCCTAGTCTACTCTCATCCTTTCATTCATTTTATCGCAACCAATATGCCAAACCCATTTGCAACCAACTTTCCAATTGCTTCAAAAAAAATGAAGGTTTGGGTATTGGCTCCTTATCTGCAAAAAAGCGATGAAAACATTGACTACTATTATGATTTTAGTCAGAGCATCGCTGAGTATACTCGCAGCTTTGAGGAGCTAGGCTTGGAGTGGATTTGGCAACCCGTTACCATTAGCGATTATGACAGTATCATTGACAGCATTGTCGCAGAAAAAGAAATCGGGCATGTTTTTCCTATTGTATTCAATATTTGTGACGGGGATGAAGTAAATGGCACACCTGGTATTTCAGTGGTAAAACGATTACAACAAAATGAACTGGTATACACCGGAGCAGACGAGTATTTTTATGATATTACCACCTCCAAAATACCTATGAAACTTGCATTTGACCGGGCCGGTATCTCCACGGCTCGATGGGAGGCCATTCACAGCGCTGACCAGCAATTGCCTGGCATTTTTGAAAGGCTGGGTACACCGGTCATTGTAAAACCTGCTGTTTCTGGCGGAAGTATGGGGTTAGGTATTAAAAATGTGGTACACAATACAGCCGAATTACAAATTCAAATTGATCGGATGTTTGCCGGCTACCGTGGATGGAATCTTACCGCCGATGGGATTGTAGCAGAATCATTCATCAACGGTAACGAATACACGACACTCATCGTTGGTGCATATGACCAACCCGAGCTTGCTACTATCTATACTCCTGTTCAAAGGGTTTTTCATCCTTCGCTACCAGCCGAGGAGCGGATATTAAGTTTCGACCGGCTATGGGAAGTTTATGAAGAGGAGGGGCCCATGCCCAACGACGGCAATTTTTATGAATACGAGGCCCCAGATTCAAGCTTGATCAATGAATTAAAAAAAATAAGTTGGGACGCCTTTGTGGCAACTAAGGGAAAAGGATATACTAGAGTGGATATCCGACAAGATTCAATAACTGGCAACATGTACGTGCTGGAAGTAAATGCACAATGTGGTTTGAGCGAAGACGAAGACTATACTTCCATAGGCGCTATCTTACGGTTGAGCAACAAAACATTTACAGAATTGGTGAAAGAAATCATTCATTGCGCTTTATCAACTTTCACTTCAAGTGTAACGCAACCCATCGGTTAATTTTTTAAAAACGGCAGCAGCCATCATTCAACAAATTGCTTCAATGAACGATCAGAAAAATAATTTGGTAGCACGTGGTACAACAACAATACTGGAAGAAATAACGGAAAAGAATACACGCCAACTGAAAGTATGTGTGCTACAGCCCGACTATTCTACTTCTGGTGTAGATTATCAATTGTACGATCCAGAAAGAGATTTATCTCACCTGATTCCTGAAGCAACAGTAGACCATGTTCGACTCAATAAACTGACCACTTACCAACAGCTGAAAGAATTAAAGAAGAAAAAATATGATGTATTTGTGAATTTATGTGAAGGCTACCTTGAATGGGAAGTTCCCTCAATAGATGTCATCTACACACTTGAATTACTGAATCTTCCCTTTACAGGGCCCACTACTTTACTGTATGATCCGCCAAAAGAATTAATGAAATATGTGGCCTACACCGAAGGAGTCCTTACACCCGCCTATGCATTGATTGAAGAGGAAGAAAGTATGGAAAAACAAATTGAACACCTTTCGTTTCCATTGTTTGTTAAGCCTGCCAAAGCTGGTGATAGCTTGGGTATTGATGAAAAAAGTTTAGTAAATAATATCGTTGAGCTGAAGGAAAAAATACATTTCATCATAGAAGAATATGGTCCCCTGCTGGTAGAAGAATATATACAAGGACAAGAGTTTACGGTGATGGTAGCCGCCAATGCGGGCAGTGGAAAAGGAGTAACCAGTTTTAAACCAGTAGAGTATATTTTCCCTGATGCCACTCCATTTAAAACCTATGCATTAAAAACATCTGAATTACATCCTACTGCCAATATACCTGTTGCAGATGAGGTAATTGAAAAACAATTAAGAGCGGCGGCCGAACAAATTTTTAGAAGTTTTAATGGAGTAGGCTATGCAAGGCTTGATTTTAGAATGAATGCTGCAGGAAGGTTATTTTTTCTTGAAATAAATTTTACCTGCTCGGTATTTTATACAAACGGATATGAAGGCAGTGCCGACTATATTTTGAAACACGATGGTTTTGGCCAAGCCAATTTCCTTCGGCACATTATTGCGGAAGGAATAACAAGGCACCAGCAAAGGCAAAAAAAATATCGTATGAAGGGTAATGCGATAGCAGGCTATGGAATTTATGCCATACAAGACATTGAAATCAATGAATTGATTTTTAAGGGCGAAGAGATGCCCCAAAGAATGGTGACCCGCAATTATGTAAATCAAAACTGGAACGAGAAGGAAAAAGAAAACTTTAGAAGATACGCTTACCCGGTTAGTAAAGAAGTGTTTTTACTTTGGGACCAAGATCCAACGGGTTGGGCACCTCAAAATCACAGTTGTAATTCCAACACGATGTACAAGGGATTAAACGTGATTGCTACCAAAAAAATAGGTAAGGGCGAAGAGCTCACGCTGGATTATGCTAGTTTTCTGGATGAAAATATGGAACCCTTTGACTGCCAGTGTGGTGCAGCTAATTGCAGGGGACTCATTACCGGTAAAGCCAACAATTCCGTTACGGAAAGAGAAAAATAGGTGCCACTTAAACTTTTTCTCCAATTTTTAGTCATATGAGAGCCAATAAAAATTGACGGCCATTTTAACCTATGTTATTAATGGTATTTTTGCAGACTGCGGTAGTGCAAATTGTTCTTTTGGCTGATTGCATTATTCGGTATTGGTAAACCTGCAGTTTATCTTCCCTACACCAACAAAAAGAGTATGTCGCGTTTTGAAATTTTAAAAAAATTAATGCTCAAGCACCGTTACCAACTGGTGCTTACCTATATACTATTTGGGTTAGAGATGACAGGGTCCCTGCTGCGCCCTTTCTTTTTGGGTATGGCTATCAATGATTTAATGAAAGGTAGTTACGAGGGGCTACTCTTATTATCAGGTGTGCACCTATTGTACCTGATTGCAGGCACTATTCGTCACATGTTGGATACAAGAACTTACTCCGGTATTTACACTTCTTTGGTAACCCGTTTTCTTTCCCGAAGGATCCATGCATCAGAAGTTTCGAAATTAAGTGCCCATTCCACTTTGGCAAAAGAGTTCGTGGATTTTTTAGAATTTGACCTGGTATATGTATTCGAAGCGGCCTTCAATATTTTCGGATCATTGTTATTGTTATTCTTCTACGACCCTGCGGTGGTACTGCTTTGCTTTTCGATTTTACTTCCAGTGGCAGCAGTCAGTTATTTTTATGGTAAAAAAATGAAGCGGCTCAACACGTTAAAGAATGACGAGCTGGAGAAACAGGTTGATATCATTGGTGCCGCCAACAAACCCGCCATGGTTCGTCATTACAATAATTTACGCAGCTGGCAGATAAAAATTTCCGACCAGGAAGCATGGAGTTTTGGGATAATGGAAATACTGGTGTTGGTGGTGATAGGTGCTGCCTTGCTAATTACCCACCAGTCGGTGGGCACCACCATTTTAGCGGGTAATTTGGTAGGTATTTATAATTATATTTTGAAGTTTGTATCGGGACTAGATACCATTCCGTATACCGTACAACGCCTTACTTCTTTGAGTGATATTACTAAAAGAATTGAATTGGAAGCGGGGGATTTTCCTGAATAAATAGGAGATGACATCTCTTAAAAAAAAGATGTCATCTCTTGTTTTTATCACTTTTTAGGAGCTGGTTCCTGTTGTGTTTTTACCTGGGCG
>CANJDY010000052.1 GCA_947472635.1 Chitinophagaceae bacterium | reverse complement strand
TTACAAACCCTTCCGAATGAGCATTGGGTGAATGGCTTCGCAGAAATAATCAAACATGCTTGTATAAAAGATCGTTCGCTTTTTGAGTTATTAGAAAGTGAAACATTGGAAAATTTCCAATCGGATGCAAATAAGTTAAGCAATCTGGTAAAGAAAAATGTAGGGATAAAGACAGCCGTAGTTATCGAAGATGAATTTGAGCAGGGAGATAGAAAGCTACTTAATTTTGGCCATACTATTGGCCATGCAATCGAAAATAATTATCAATTGCTTCATGGTCATGCTATCAGTATTGGAATGATGGCAGCTAGTTCTTTATCCGTTACAATCAATCAGTTTTCAGCTCCCGAGAAGGAAAGGTTGGCTCGACTAATAGAAAAATACCATCTCCCTACTCAACTAAAAATTGACTGGGTAAAGATTTGGGAAATATTGAAGATGGATAAAAAAAGGGCTGGTAAAGAAATGAATTTCGTTTTGCTCAACAAAATTGGCGAAGCCGTTGTTTGCCCCATTCCAATGGTGCAGTTACAGGATTTAATTATACAAAGTTTATAAGGTGATAGTAAAAATACAACCGGGTAAAATTTCAGGGATCATCAATGCACCTACTTCTAAAAGTTCCATGCAAAGGGCTTGTGCTGCTGCGCTGTTAAATGATGGCACAACCTATATTGGCAATCCGGGAAGAAGCAATGATGATCTTGCTGCGCTGGGTGTTATTGCTAATTTGGGAGCAATTGTGCAAGTCCATCATAACAACGAATTGGTTATTGAAAGTAAAGGAGTGGAACCTGTTTCAGGAGAAATGGATTGTGGAGAAAGTGGTTTGGGAATCCGCATGTTTGCTCCTATAGCTGCATTAAGCGAGCAAGAAATAATCATCAATGGATCGGGTAGTTTATTATTGAGACCAATGGATTTTTTTGACGAAATATTCCCTGTACTTGGGATTACAATTGAATCCAACAATGGAAAGCTTCCAATCAAAATAAAAGGACCTTTGAAGCCGGTTGATATTACCATTGATGGATCATTGAGTTCCCAGTTTTTAACTGGTCTGCTAATGGCTTATGGTAAAGCCGCTACAAAGCCAGTTACGATAACAGTAAGCAATTTAAAGAGTAAGCCCTATATTGACCTTACTTTGCAGGTAATGAAGGATTTTGGTTATTCCGTAATCAACCACCAATATGAATCTTTTGAAGTACATCCAAAAAATAAATTGCCCCTTCAGCCAATTAAGTATATTGTAGAAGGAGACTGGAGTGGAGCTGCTTTTTTATTGGTTGCAGGTGCCATAGCAGGAGAGATTACTGTTAGGGGATTGAATGTTTTTTCTTCTCAGGCAGACAAGGCAATTTTACAAGCTTTGACAATGTCTGAAGCAGTGGTGTCAATAGCGGAAGATCAAATTATAATCGCACCAGGTAAATTGAAGGCTTTCCATTTTGATGCTACAGATTGTCCGGATTTGTTTCCTCCATTGGTTGCGTTAGCTGCTTTTTGTGAGGGAACTACTGTTATTGAGGGGGTAAGTCGTTTGGCACACAAGGAAAGTGACCGCGGATTAACCCTGCAAGAAGAATTTGGTAAAATGGGCATTGAAATAACACTACAAGATGACCTAATGTTAGTAAAGGGAGGAAGCGGCGTTACTGCTGCTACAGTGCATTCGCATCATGACCATCGAATTGCGATGGCTTGTGCCGTTGCTGCATTACAGGCGGTTGGAGAAACTTTCATTGAAGAAGCGGAAGCAATCAATAAAAGTTATCCTAGTTTCTATGCTGATCTGAAAAAACTGGGTGCAGTTGTTAAGTAAGTTTTATATTATATCGAGGTAATCAATTTCATTCTTTCATTGTTTTTAACTTAAAAACCCATCAGGGTAAAAAATAGTATGAATAGTTTTGGTCGAATTTTCAGAGTAAGTATTTTTGGCGAATCACATGGTGAGTGTGTAGGTATTACTATCGATGGATGTCCCGCTGGTCTTCCCTTAGCTGTGGAGGATTTTTCTGTGGATATTGATCGAAGGAAAGCAGGTGCAAAAGGCACCACGCCAAGAGTGGAAGCTGATATTCCCAAAATAATGAATGGGGTTTTTAATGGCAAGACTACCGGTGCGCCGATTACAATTTTGTTTGACAATACCAATACAAGAAGTGGAGATTATGAAAAACAACGGGCAGTCCCAAGGCCAGGGCATGCAGATTTTGTAGCTTCCAGGAAATTTGGCGGCTATGAAGATTTCAGGGGCGGCGGTCATTTTAGCGGTAGGTTAACCGTTTGTTTGGTTGCTGCTGGCGTCATTGCAAAAAAACTTTTGCCTACTGTAAAAGTGGAAGCAACTATTCTTGAAATTGGCGGCGAAGTCGATGCTGAAAAAGGATTACAAAAGGCAATAGATGCAAAAGATACGATTGGCGGCATTGTCGAGTGCAAGGTAAACGGCCTCCCAATAGGATTGGGGGAACCATTTTTTGATTCTGCTGAATCTTTAATCAGCCATGCCGTTTTTTCAATTCCTGCTGTACGGGGTATTGAGTTTGGAACTGGGTTTTCTGCAGCTAAGATGTTTGGTAGCGACCACAATGATTCCATTGAGCGTATGGATGGTAAAACCACTACCAATCATTCAGGCGGCGTAGTAGGAGGCATCACCAATAGCAATGAACTTGTTTTCCGAATTGCCATCAAACCCACATCTTCTACTCCCAAAGTGCAGCAAACCATCAATGTTGAAACAGGTATGGTGGAAGATTTTTCTGTTAAAGGAAGGCATGATTTATGTATTGCATTGAGGGTTCCGGTTGTGCTGGAAGCTGTAACTGCATTCGTTTTGGCAGACCTCATGATGTTGGAACAACAAATTTCCAGAACGATTGAGTGATGAAAAATAAATTGATAATTATGAAATTTTCAATTTAGGAAATTCCCTAAGGAGCAGGGTGTAGAAGTCAAATTTGCGATAGGCACTACATTTTTCAATACTGCTATCCATTATTTTTTGCGTTGAATGGGAAAATCCTATCACTTGCTATTCAATCATTTTAATTTTTCAATATCCAAATCCAATAACCCAAATCCTACTGCATTTTCGAAAGAATAATGCCACCATTCTGTTTCTAATGCTTTGAATCCGTTCTTCTCCATAATGGTTCTTAATAATAAACGGTTTTGTAATACCTCTTTTGAGAGGCCTGTAAAACTATGGTGGGCAGAATCGCTGAAGTTGTCAAAATCCGTTCCCATAGGTAAGGGCTGGTTGTTTTTTAAATTTATAATTGAAAGGTCAACGGAAATTCCACGGTTATGACCACTGCCATTCTTTGGATTGGCAACATATCTTTCGTCTTCTATCAATTCCCACATTCGTTCTGTAATAGCATAGGGGCGGTATGCATCAAATACTAGTAGTCCTAATTTTTTCTTTTTTAATTGTTTTTGAATTGCTGACAGCGCATTGGCAACCGGTGTTCTTAAAAACGGGATACTTGTTTCAGCATATAATTTAGTCTTCATAAAATTATTATCACTTGCATATCGAATGTCTAAGGATATGCCGGGCAATTGTTTTGTTAAGTCAACCATTTTATTGTTAGCATCTTGTTGTATGCTTTCTAAGTACTCAGGAAAATTGCTTATTATTTGGAGTCCATATTTATTGTGGGAGGCGGTTTGTGCATAGGTCTTACTTAATAGGAGAAATAATAATAAAAAGAAAATTGTTTTAATTTTAGACAGCCTAGAAAACTTGGGCATATAGATTATTTTTAATTATTGTCCTGCTACTTTCAATTGCGCGATGGAAGGTAGCTATATTTTAATTTATTTCAGTGTTACCAATTTATACCCGTATCAGTGAATTAAATGGCTGAGTTTACAAGGCTTGAAATCAAAAAACATAGAAAGTTCTGCTAGTGAACAAATGCCTGCGAAAAGCGCATGCCATTTAAATTGCCTACTTTTACCAATAGAAAATTAATGGGAATTTGTTTTTTTTGATAATACTATACGGGCTAGTTAGCATTTACAAAAGTCTTTTCAAGAAAAGCAGGAGTAGGATTTAATTGATTTGTATGAATAAATTTGTATGTAAACCAAATAAGCTACTAAAATCCGTTAGTTGTTTATTGATTTTGGCCACTTTTTTTTGTTGCTCCTTTGTTGCTGCTCAGCATAAGTCGCAGTTTGAAAAGAAGGGGGAAGAGTTATCTTTAGGCGATATTCGTTTTGGGGTGGCAAGTTTTTATGCAGATAAATTTAATGGAAGACCTACTGCAAGTGGGGAAATATTTAGCCAGGATAAGCTAACCTGTGCCTGTAACGTATTGCCATTAGGCACCTTGGTAAGGGTTACCAATTTAATGAATGGGAAATCTGTAGAGGTGGTAGTTAATGACCGGTTGCATCCAAAAATGCGACGTTTGGTGGATCTTTCAAAAAAAGCGGCTAAAAAATTGGGTTTTACCGCTTACGGGCTAGTAAAAGTTAAAGTAGAGGTCATCCAAACGGCAAAATAGGGCTTAAAACTATTTTTGCAGCATAAAAGGTTTAATTTTTGTCTAGCTCACTGAATAGGAACTTTTTATCAAATTATGTATAAATAATTTTATGAATTGCTTTGAACCAACTACTTTTGTTACATTATCAAAATAACTTTATTATGAAGAAAATCATTTTAGCTGTTTTAGCTTTTGGGCTATTTTTAAATTCATTTGCTCAAAGTGAATATAAAAAGGCTTCAACCCTGGGTGTAAATTTTGTTTTTTGTGACTTTCGTACCCCAGCAGATTTAAGAACAAATGGCTTAGCCAGTTTAATCCGTAGTAAGGATTGGTCAAAAACCAGCCGAATGAATGCAGGAATTGGTGTCAGTTATATGGAAGGTATCAATAACCAACTTGACTATTCAATTACAGCATCTGCTTTTGGTGTAGATTATCCTATCCCAAATAAGGCTTCTAGTGGTTCTGTTAAGCTTTTAGTAGATGTAGCTGCTGTTGTTAACTTAAAATTGATTTCCGACAAATATGTGATTTCACCTTATCTATCCTTAGGTGCAGGTGCTTCAAAGTATGGTAAATATTATAGTGCATTTATACCTGCTGGTGTTGGATTGCAGTTTAATCTTTTTGATGAAACGTACATCCAGCTTAACTCTCAGTATCGTATGCCGGTTACTGAAAATGCCGCCTATCAAATTTTCCATAGCATTGGATTTTCCGGAGTTATTGGAAAAAAGAAAGTAACGACAACTGCTACTTTACCAGCTGCGCCAACTAAATAACTTGCATTGGGAGCTTTGTTAAAAAGATCCGCTCTATGTTATTTTCGGGTAACCTGCAAAACAATTCGGCGGAAATAAATAAAAAAGTACTCATACATCATTTGAAAAATTGTTAGCCCCCTTCGTTAAGGGGGCTTTTTTTGTGGAATTAATTTCCTATTTCGAAAGACCTAGGGCAGTGTCAGTAACTATCCACCTGCTTTATTTGTTATTTTTGCAATCCTGAAATAATTTATTTCATTACATTTTAACAAGGGAATTGATTGTATGGCAAAGATTGGGATTAATATAGCAACCGGTAGTTTGCAAAAAGAGGAAATTATTATAGGAATTGATTTAGGAACTACTAATAGTTTAGTATCAATCATACACCCTGAAACAAAGCAACCTATTGCATTAAAGGAGCATAATAGTGCTTCATTGGTACCTTCAGTCATTTATTTTGATGAATTTGGAAATATTACCGTTGGTGAAGTGGCGAGGGAAAAATTGATAACAGCCCCTCAGCATACCATTTTTTCTGCCAAGCGACTGATCGGAAAATCCTTTAACGATATCAAAGGCAATGCTTCTTTTTTTTCATACAATATTATAGACGACAACAAGGAAGGTCTTGTAAAAGTCCAGGTGGGGGATAAATTCTATTCTCCGGTTGAGCTATCGTCCTTTATTTTAAAGGAGTTAAAGCAAAGGGCCGAGCATATTTTAAAAACGCCGGTCAATAAGGCAGTTATTACCGTGCCTGCATATTTCAACGATGCTCAGCGGCAGGCAACTAGGGATGCAGGTAAATTGGCAGGGTTGGATGTATTGAGAATTATTAACGAACCCACCGCTGCTAGTTTAGCATACGGCTTGGGGTTGGATAAATCAATGGAAAAAACAATCGCAGTATATGATTTGGGTGGTGGAACATTTGATGTATCTATTTTAAAAATCAGCAATGGGATTTTTGAAGTACTTGCAACCAATGGCGACACCTATTTAGGAGGTGATGACATGGATAATTTGATTGTGAAGTATTGGTTACAACAGACCGGAATAACCGAGGATGAACTTAGGTTGAATCAGCAATTTGCCCAAGCCATCCGACTGAAGGCAGAAGCTGCCAAAATACATTTATCAAGTCAGGATGTTTTTGAGGAGGAGTTAAATGGAGATAAGCTAATAATATCAAGGTCCGTTTTTAATGAACTGATTGAGCAGTTGGTGGCTAAAACAATCCATTGTTGTACGGCTGCTTTAAAAGATGCCAGTTTGCAAGCTAGTGATATTGAGGTGGTAGTAATGGTGGGCGGTTCAACTAGGGTGCCATTGGTAAAAGAGCGGGTTAGCCAGTTTTTTGGTATACAGGTCAATGATACCGTAAATCCAGATGAGGTAGTTGCCTTGGGTGCTGCTATCCAGGCGGATATTTTGGCGGGTAATAATAAGGAATTTTTATTATTGGATATTACGCCCCTTTCATTGGGTATAGAGACAATGGGCGGGCTGATGGATGTATTGATACCAAGGAACTCTAAAATTCCCCATTCCATTGCTCGACAGTATACCACCTATCAGGATGGTCAGGGGGGTATGAAGATATCGGTATTTCAGGGGGAAAGGGATATGGTGAAGGATAACCGGAAACTGGCTGAATTTGATTTAACCGGAATACCGGGAATGCCAGCAGGATTGCCTAAAGTAGAAGTAAGTTTTTTACTGAATGCGGATGGCATTTTGGTGGTAAAGGCCAAGGAATTGCGCAGTGGTGTAACGCAAAGTATTGAAGTTCGATCTCAGCTGGATTTAACCGATGAAACATTGGAACAGATGTTGCTGGATTCTATCACCCATGCCAAGGAAGATATAGCTACCAGAGCACTTGTAGAAGCAAGGACAGAGGGGGAGCAGTTATTAGTAACGACCGAAAAGTTTATTCAGAAAAACACTGCCTCGTTATCAAGGGAAGAGCTGGTAGGTACAGCTGCTGCCATGCAGGCTTTGCAGCTAGCCCTTACAATGAATGATAAAGATTTACTACATACTAAGATCGAAGAATTAAATGATTTATCCCGGCCCTATGCAGAGCGGGTAATGGATATGGTAGTAAGTAACGCAATGAAAGGAAAGGCTATTTAAATGCATGCTGTTGAAAAGAGCAAATCAATTTTTTTTGAGTTGTTTTTCATTAGGGAGATTCAAATTATTTTTTCAATTCCATCAGTCTATTTATATATTTCCCAATCATATCAAATTCGATGTTCACTTCATCGCTTAACGATAGATTTTGCATATTGGTATGCTCAAAAGTATAAGGAATGATGGCTACTCGGAATGTATTGGCTGACACATCAAAAAGGGTAAGGCTGATTCCATTGATAGTGATGGAACCTTTTTCGATGAGCAGGGATGCAAATTTTGTATCAAATTGAAATAAGTATTCCCAACTTCCGTCTTTTTCTACTATTTCAGTACAAGTGGCTACCGAATCCACATGGCCTTGTACAAGGTGCCCATCCAATCTTCCGTTCATTTGAAGGCATCTCTCTAGGTTGATGACAGAATTTATTTTCCAGTGATTCAGATTCGTTTTTTGCAAGGTTTCTTGTATAGCGGTAACCTTGTGCTGGCCATGTCTTGTTTCTTCCACTGTAAGGCAAACTCCATTGTGGGCAATGCTTTGGTCAATATAGAGTTCATCCGAAATAGGGGACTCAATCCAGAAACTGATATTTTTTCCGGAAGAAGTAACCTCCCTGACAACCCCTTTATTTTGAATAATTCCTGTAAACATTCAGCAAATTTACTTTTTTTATTATTTGGATTTTGAAATTTAAATATTTCTACTATCTTTGCACTTCTAAAAAAAACTACCAAAGGAGGTATATCAAATGTTAATAATAGATTCTAAAGATTGCGAAAACATCGACAAGGCGTTAAAAAAGTATAAGAAGAAATTCGAAAAGAGCCGTGTATTACTTCAGTTAAGAGAAAGACAGGCTTTTATTAAGCCGTCTATCAGACGTCGTATGGAAGTGTTGAAAGCGGTTTATAAGCAAAACATAGCAAGTGGTAAAATAGACATTTAGTCTGTTTGGCACGATCTTAATATTGTAAACTGATATCCAGTAACTTTGGGTATCAGTTTTTTTATGCCCCTAACCAATCAATCACTCATACAGGCCTTTTTAAATTACCTTACCTTTCAAAAAAGGTATTCCCCTCATACCATTGTTTCCTATCAAAATGACCTTACTGGATTCTTTGATTTTATCGAATTACAATTTGGTAGTACAAAAATTGACGAAATCAATGCTTCTTTTGTGAGAACTTGGCTGGCAGGAATGAAAGAGTCAGGTATGGAGTCAAAATCACTTAATCGTAAAATATCCTCCCTTAAGTCTTTTTTTAAGTACCAATTAAAACAAGGTGTTGTATTAACCAGTCCGATGGCGACTATTATATCCCCCAAGGTGAAAAAGCGCTTGCCACAATATGTGGCTGAAAAAGACATCCATACCTTGTTTTCACATGTTGAATTTCCAGATAATTGGGAAGGTAAAACGCATCGGCTATTGTTACAGCTTTTTTACAATACTGGTATGCGGCAGGCTGAGTTGGTAAATCTTACAGAATCTCAGGTTGATATTAGCAATGGGAATATTAAAGTACTGGGAAAGGGAAATAAGGAGCGAGTGTTGCCGATAAGTAAAGACCTTATGTTGTTAGTAGTAAACTACCAAGAGGGTAAAAGAACCCAGTTCGACCATTTTGACAACGTACTTTTACTAGTTAATGGAAAGGGAAAACGGTTGTATCCTAAGTATGTTTATAACGTAGTAAGGCAGTATTTGTCATCTGTAACCACCATCGATAAAAAAAGTCCGCATGTTTTACGTCATACTTTTGCCACACATTTAATGAATAATGGTGCAGATTTAAATGCCGTAAAGGAATTGTTGGGACATAGTAGCCTAGCGGCCACGCAGGTTTACACGCATAATACCATTGAAAAGCTAAAAGATGTGTATAAAAAAGCCCATCCCAAGGCTTAAAGCCAAGCCTACATCAACCAAAATAGGGGGGGGATTTACCTAGTGAAATAGGATTTCTTTTTTTTGCAATTTTAGTCTGAAAGAACTAACTTGTAGGGTGGAAAGAAGTTCCAATCAATTGTAAATTATTTTGCCTATGCACCTTGCTTGATTCTCCAATTTTTTCACACAATTGTTCTCTCACCATAAATTAGATCGCTATGAACGTAAACATTCAGACAGTGCACTTTGAAGCAGATTCCAAGTTGGTAACCTATGTTGAAAAGAAAGTCTCGAAACTTCTGCAATTTCACGACAGGATTACAAAGGTGGACGTGTATTTAAAACTTGATAATGTAGTACACAATATCAAGGATAAAGTAGCTGAAATCAATGTACATATTCCAAAATGTGACATTTTTGTCAAGCATTCCTCTAAATCATTCGAAGAGAGTTTTGATGAGGCATTGGATTCCGTTATCCTCCAAATAAAACGAAAAAAAGAAAAGCTAGCTGCATAAAAAAGAGCCCCCAGTTAGACTGCCCCCAAAAAGTTAGACACTTAATGGGGGCATTTTTATTGATATAGGGGGCTTTTACATTTTATTTTCACTTTTTTTCAAAAAATCTTTTTCAAAATTTTAGATTTAATCAAATATACCTACCTTTGCCATCCAAAAAATAAGGATGCCTGCTGGCTACCAATTTTACACGGACAGTTCTTATAGGTAAGCCGAAGTAGCTCAGTTGGTAGAGCAGCTGATTTGTAATCAGCAGGTCGGGGGTTCGACTCCCTTCTTCGGCTCTGAAGATTTGAAATAAATTTTATGATTGGTTTCAGATATTTTTGGGTAGATGGCCGAGTGGTTAAAGGCGACAGACTGTAAATCTGTTCACGTAAGTGTACGTAGGTTCGAACCCTACTCTGCCCACAGTTCCTTTTGAATTGGCAATCTTGCAAATTCGCTAGGTAAAAGTTCTTTTAAATGTTGAATAATCCTGATTAGCTTACGGCTAGTTTTGCAAGCGGAAGTAGCTCATTTGGTAGAGCGATAGCCTTCCAAGCTATAGGTGGCGAGTTCGAGCCTCGTCTTCCGCTCTTTTTTACCTTCGGGTAAAGGGTTTAAGCCTTTGTAGCTCAGGGGTAGAGCACTTCCTTGGTAGGGAAGAGGTCGTGAGTTCGATTCTCACCAACGGCTCTTACAAGTTATTTGTTCATTAAAACGTTGATCTTTAGTTCTTTTGGGCAATAAGTCGATGTTCATTTGAATAAAGAGTCTTTTTAAAATAGTTAAGTCCATGGTTACAGACGCTAAATGAAAACCAATTTTCAAAACAATTATTAAAAAATAAACAATGGCAAAAGAATCTTTCAAGAGGGATAAACCCCACTTAAATGTTGGTACTATCGGTCACGTAGATCATGGTAAAACAACACTAACAGCCGCTATAACCGATGTTTTGTCAAAAAGAGGTTTAGCGGAGAAAAAAAATTACGACGAAATTGATGGTGCTCCCGAAGAAAAAGAAAGGGGTATCACAATTAATACAGCTCACGTTGAGTATGCTACAGACGCTCGTCACTATGCTCACGTGGATTGTCCAGGTCACGCCGATTATGTGAAAAACATGATTACAGGTGCTGCCCAAATGGATGGTGCTATCTTGGTAGTTGCGGCTACTGATGGTCCAATGCCACAAACAAAAGAACACATTTTGTTGGCTCGCCAGGTAGGTGTACCTCAGATTGTTGTTTTCATGAACAAAGTTGACCTAGTAGATGATCCAGAATTATTGGAATTGGTTGAAATGGAAATTCGTGAGTTGTTAACTTCTTACGGTTTTGATGGAGATAATACCCCCATTATTCAAGGTTCTGCAACTGGAGCTTTGGCAGGTGATGAAAAATGGATTCAAAAAATCAACGATCTAATGGATGCAGTTGATAGCTATATTCCTTTACCTCCAAGATTAGTTGATTTACCATTCTTGATGAGTGTGGAAGATGTATTCTCTATCACTGGTCGTGGTACTGTTGCAACTGGTCGTATCGAAAGAGGTCGCATTAAAGTGGGAGAAGCAGTTGAAATCGTTGGCTTGATGGAAAAACCTTTAAACT
>CANJDY010000051.1 GCA_947472635.1 Chitinophagaceae bacterium | reverse complement strand
TCTTCGCGAATGCTTTGCATCATACCCACTAAGCCATATTTACTTGCACTGTAGGCCGCAGCTCCTGCCATTGGCACTTTACCTAATACCCCTGGAATATTAATGATGAGCCCCTTTTTCAATTCCTTCATTGTAGGTAAAAATGCTTTAACCAGTAAAAATGGCGCGTACAAATTATAATGCAATGACCTCATAAACTCCTCTTCTGTAAGTGTATCCATCGACTTGATAATACCAATCCCCGCAGCATTTACGAGAATATCAATGGAAGGCAATTGATTGAAATACCTTTCCTTCAATTCTTTTACTTCCTCGGGTTGGGAAAGATCCAATACAAAGTTCCTTTCATTAGGTACGCCACAGTCGGTGGCAACCTGGGCTAGTTTTTCGGCATTTCTTCCAGCAAGAAATAAACAAGCACCGCTGCCAGACAGCAATTTGGCAACCCCTGACCCTATACTGCCGGTAGCGCCCACTACTAGTACATTTTTTCCATTCAAAGTTTCCATATTACAACTATTTAGCTATGTAAACAAAGTGATAATGAATTTGTTTAAAGAATAGATTTTAAATTCGCAGTAATACAAACTTGCAGTAAATAAGATCTCGGGTTAATACAGATTATTAAAAAATAAGAAAACGCGAACGAATAGCCGAAAACAACCTGCTACAAATACCAGAAACTGACAGGTGCCGCTAGAAGAATCATAAAAATAAGTAAGTGCAAACTATTTAAGAGGGCTGTATTACCCAAAACGAAAGGTTGAATAAATCTGATGTCAAAAAATAATTAACCATACATTCCTATTATCTTTACTGAAATTAGTATATATGGACAAGATGGCCAGCGAGTCAGTCGTTATTATGACAGAGCTTGTATTACCCAATGATACCAACACTTTCGGAAATCTAATGGGCGGGCGGTTAATGTACTGGATGGATATTGCGTCTGCCCTTGCCGCAATGAAGCACAGTGGTGCACCGGTCGTAACTGCTTCTGTAGATAATATATCCTTCAAAAATCCGATTAAATTGGGCAATGTTGTACATATAGAAGCTAAGGTTACCAGGGCCTTCACGACCAGTATGGAAGTTCATATTAAAGTATGGGGAGAAGATGTGATTCAACAAAACAAATATAAAAGCAATGAAGCCTATTTTACTTTTGTTGCACTCGATTCAGCAAGTAAACCACAGCCCGTTAACCAGCTCATTGCAGAAACGGCCGGTGAGAAAGAACTTTACGAAGGTGCATTAAGAAGAAGGCAACTTAGATTGGTATTAGGGGGGAAAATGAAACCTGAAGATGCAGCCGAACTAAAAGCCATCTTTACAGCTACCATTTAATCGGGTGAATAATTATAGGGGAGCCTGTTAGCAAGCTTTTCGTACTGCCAATATCCAATATACTCAATATCATCCCCATCGCTTAGTACACCAGCATAATTGATCCCAATAGGTGATTTATTAAACCTTATATACGACTCTACCCCCTTTGTAAGAAATCCCTCTACCCAACCTTTTTGGGATAAATAATTTTTTGCAGAAGGGTTCTTATCATATTGTACCAACAAGGGATCGGAAATATGAATTGAAAAATTATTCGTGCTATCAATGTACAAAATTTGTTGTGCAGAGATGGGCTCCATCTGCACTTTTACAGGATTCCTAGTTACGCGCTGATTATTTTTCAAACTTGCGGCGTCTATTGGTTTTTTGGATTTGTCCAAAAAAGTGCCAAACCCCTGTTCAAATAATTGATTGGAAACCAAGGATCTGTAAAAATGTAAACTGCTTCCATAATAGCAATTTTTTCGTTGTTGATTGGTCCAGTTTTTCGAATCCGTCAATTCTTCAAAACGGGCATAGCCAAATAAATAATTTTTTCCAGTTGCCACATCAAATGAAAAATTCTCTAGATTAAAACTTATTTTATATCCCAACATTGTATTGATTAATACAATAGGAGAATCTGCAAATGCGCTGAAACTCGATTTGTTTTCTCCTAAAGTAAAATGAATAGCAGACTCATTTACGATATAGCATTTACTTGCCTCTTCTGAAATTCCGAGAAAATTTTGAAAAAAAGCATTCAGCCAATTTTTACGAACCTGATCTGAAAGGAGGAGGCTATTTTGAATTGTTTTTTCTATGGCATGCAATTTAAAAATAATTTTTTTTCCCTCAACCAATTCTGCTACTGGTTGATATGCAAACACTTCATATCCTGGGCATGAAATAACCAACGCTGTATTCAATAACTTGACTGCCGAAAAATGAAAAACCCCTTGCTGATCCGTACTTGTTCCGATGGTGGTATTATTAAAATACAGGCAGGCGTTTGGCAATGGGCTGCCATCCAACTCATCCACTACCCTTCCATTGATATCAATTTGTGGAAACGCAGTAAATGAGCGTAATAGTAACAGTAACCCGATACAATACCTCTTCGGCATTTTAAAAAATAAGGTCATTGAGTTGCAATTTAAGTCAACAAATGGTGTTTGCCTTTTCGCATATACTTTTCACTTTGTTCAATAGCATCCATTACCTGTTCTAAAATATTTTCGCAGGAATCATCATAATTAATAGTTAGCGGTTCCTTAAATGTAACCGAAAGAATACATCCTTTTTTTTTGAATTTCAATCCCTTTTTGTTAAACGCTCGCCAGAAACCATTAATTACGATTGGTACAACGATGGGACGGTGTTGCTTAATTATAAATGCAGTCCCCTTTCTACCTGGAGCGAATGGTTTAGTAGTGCCTTGAGGAAAAGTAATAACCCAATTATGCTGTAATGCCCTTTCAATCTTTCGCGTATCACTTGGGTCTAAATTTCTTCTCACCTCCTGCCCTTCTGAACGCCAGGTTCGCTTCACAGTTATAGAGCCTCCCAAACTCAATAGTTTACTAATCCAGTTATCGCGCATCGTCTCTTCGGCGGCAACATATTTTACCCTTGTAAAAGGCCACAATAAATAAAAGGGAATTCCCAGTGTATTTTTTTTTCGCCAGCTCACTGCACAAAAAATATGAATAAATGTAATTACATCCGCAAAATAGGTTTGGTGATTGCTTACAAACAATACGTTTTTTTTCGGTAAATGATGAAGCCGCTCCATTCCATTTATCCGAAGTTTGTTGATTAAATTTAGCCCAGGGTATGAACAGGCACCAACAAAAGCATATACCAATGCTTTTAATAACCTACTCTCTTTAAATTTCTCTGAAAATATTGTCATAAGCATATTTCAAACAATAACTGTTGATGCAATATACATAATAATCATTTTTTTAGCAGTCTCTATTTAAAAAAGATAGCGCATCGGCTTCAAAAGATTACAGAGGCCTCTTTAGAAAATAGGGTGTGGGATGTTGAAATGAAAAATAAAGTTGCAGGGAATTATTTCATGAAATCAATCGGACAAAAATGTATTTTGAAACAGTGGGGCAAATAATTCATTGAGTAAATTATTGTTTCGGACATTCCAAATTACGTGGTTCCCTTGTCGGAAGATTGTCATTGGGGAGTTTTGCCTGTTGATTCTTCTTTTCCCAAGGCCTTATAGTAATAGCAATATATCCACCACCTGATTGGGTAGTATTTTTTGAAAACAAATTGCCCAAATTGTGTGTTCCTAATAATATAGGCCCTAGTTTTAGTGCCGCCCCAACCCACAACTGCTTCCGATTATTAAACAGAATTGGCAAATAGGCCCCTACATTTTTCAACTCAACCCTTGGTGTAATCGCCAATAAATTCATATCTTTTATAACAAACGCTTTTTTTACTAGTAATGATAAAACAGGAATCGTTAATTCGGTATTTATAAAAAAATTATGAATAACATGCTTGTCAAAATTAATCACTAACCGGGTAGGCTGATAAACAACAAAATTTCCCGACTGTCCCGAAACTGCACTGGAAATTACTACAAGGCTATCATTGAAATCCCCAACCGAACCTGCCGATGAGAAAATATTTTGAATGAGGGAATCCGTAACGCCCGCCTTTCCAGCAACTGCCAGTCGCCCCTTAATTCCTTGTTGATATTTATTAAAGCCAATATCCATCAACGATATACCTAGCTTTGAATTATATGCAAATGGTCCCCATTCATCCTTGTCCTCATCAGCCAGCCAAATATATTCAACACCAATATCAGCACTCCAAGTAGAATAGGTGTTTTTCAAAAACAATGAACGGTTGGCATTTGCATTTTTGCCTGAATTGAGCGTATCGATATTGGCCGAATACCCATACTCTAAACTACCACCGGTAAGCAGATATGCTGGAACGGCTGATCCTGCAATAGGGGAATAACTCAATCCCTGTGCTCTTGCATATCCACCTGCTAGTGCGCGGTTATACTTGAGCGTTATACCTCCATTTACCAATCTATTCGGATTGGAAATGAATGTCTGGGCATAGGTAGCATACATTTCCTGCCAGGTAGCTGCAGAAATTTCAGCGGACAGAGGTGAATGATCGATATTGATTTTTAAAAAATCAGCCAGGCTACTTATACTGTCTTGCCAGTTGGAACTACCCGAGGTGGCCGAAAAGTAATTCCTAAAATTGGCTCCGAATGCAATCGCTGTATTTGCATTTAGGTTAATTCTAGCATTCAGCAGGCGAATATCTTGGTTGGCCAATACAAACCTTTTTTCAACCCCATTTTGCGACACAACCTCCACATTATTGGGTGAGGATAGCAAGGAAAAATTATTAATTTTAATTGCATTGGTACTATGTTTTAATTGAACCGACAGCGGGGTAATATCCCAAGCATAAGGCACATGTACAATTGACGCAGGGTTATTAGCTGGAGCTAAACTACCCGCATAGGAAGACCCATTGATGGCCTGATAATTTTGAGCCGTCAAGGAAGTAAATAGTAGGAATGCCGGAAACAGAAGAAAATCTTTTAAGCTGAGCATATTTTATAAATTTCAGGCTTACCTAACTTTGAAATGAATAACGATCAATTGTAGTCAATAGTTATAAAGGGAATGTTAAAAATAAAGATAATTATTTCTACGCTTCCTAACAATGAAATTACTAATAAAGGCTATTTATTTAGGAGAAGGGAATAAATAGCAAAAGCAGTCAATTTGAAAAGTAAATTTTATAAAACTTATTGGACAAATAAAAAAGAGAAGAATCATACACCCTTCTCTTTTTTATTTGTCCAATTATTTTGATTTACCTATTTCCCTCTTCCCCAACCAAACCAATCATTTCCATTTGCAAATAGCATTAAAGCCAGTAGCAAAACCATGCCTACAATTTGAGCATATTCTAAAAATTTGTCGCTCGGTTTTCTTCCGCTAATCATTTCTACAAGAGTGAAAACTACATGGCCGCCATCCAAAGCAGGGATGGGCAATAAGTTCATGAACGCAAGAATGATCGACAAGAAGCCGGTTATTCTCCAAAATGCTTCCCACTGTCCCCACTCGGTAGGAAATATGGATCCCATCGATTTAAATCCACCTAATCCTTTGTAAGCACCTGTTTCAGGATTTAGAATCAATTTAAACTGATCGATATAAAACTTCAACTTTCCCAATGCCATAGAAATGCCCGCTGGAATTGCTTCAAAAAAACCATATTTTTTTCGATCCAATTTAAATACCCCTAGGCTATCATACTGGTCCATTGACAAAGGAGGAAGTCCAATTTTTCCATCCACATTGACATCAGCCATTACACTAATAGTTGTCCCTTTTCGATCAATTTGAAGGGTAACTGACTGATTTTTTTTACTAGCCAGTAGAGTGGACATTTCATCATAAAAAGTTACTGGAACAGAATCAATGGAGATTACTCTATCTAAGAGTTGAAGGCCCGCCTTTTTTCCATTAGAGCTGTCTTTTGTAGCATACTCACCGATATAAGTGGGTATGCGTTGCATAAGTAACATTCCAGTTCTACGCTTGCTTTCAACAAGGCGCTCAATAAAATTTACAGGAAAGTCGATATTACTTTCCGTTCCGTTTCTGTCAATGGTAATATTTTTGGCCAACAATAATTTTGGTTGAATATCTTCAAAGTACTGAACGGGAGTTCCATCAATTGCGATTATCTTATCTCCGTTGCGGATTTTTAAATCAAACAATACACTGTCCTGAACCCAAATGCCATTCTTTACAGTTGATATAGGTACTTTTTGTTCGCCCCATATAAACAACACCATCGAATAAATAAAAAAAGCAAGCAATACATTTACAATTACACCTCCCATCATTATGATAAGCCGTTGCCATGCCGGTTTGCTCCTGAATTCAAATGGTTGAGGTGGCAATTGCATGGCTTCTTTATCCATACTCTCATCGATCATTCCAGCTATTTTCACATACCCACCCAAAGGAAGCCATCCCACTCCATACTCTGTTTCACCTATTTTCTTTTTAAATAAAGAAAAATAGGGATTAAAAAAAAGATAAAATTTTTCTACCCGACATCCAAACCATTTGGCAGTTATGAAGTGTCCGAATTCATGAAGAATAACTAGGATGGATAAAGAAAAAATGAGATAAAACACTTGTATTCCTACATTTCCCCAATTGATTGATAATATTGTCATAATATGCCGTACCCCAATGGGGAATAATTTACAATGTAAATAATTTGAATGAAAAAACTATTGTCCCCCATTACTTATGTAAGAACTTGGGAGCACTCACATTTTTATCAAAGAAGCAGCAAAATTACGTGCTTCACCATCGCTTTCAAAATATTCTTCTAGTGAAGGCTTTTCTATGAAAGCAGTTTGCTGCATAGTTTTTTCAACTACAGCAGTCATGTCAAGAAAGCCAATACGGTTGTGCAGAAAGGCCCACACGGCAATTTCATTGGCTGCATTCATGATGCAAGGCATATTGCCACCTTTAAACATCGCATCAGTTGCCAAAGCTAAATTTCTGAAAGTCTTAACATCTGGCTCATCAAAAGCAAGAGACGGGTACTTCTTAAAATCCAACCTTGGAAAATCATTTTTAATACGTTGGGGAAATGTCATCGCATATTGAATGGGCAATTTCATATCTGGCAAGCCCATTTGGGCCTTGATGCTCCCGTCCTCAAACTGGATCATACTGTGAATAATACTTTGGGGGTGAATCACCACCTGAATTTGGCTAGGATCCAAATTGAATAACCACTTTGCCTCAATCATTTCCAAACCCTTGTTCATCAGCGTAGAAGAATCAATAGATATCTTGGCACCCATTTCCCAATTGGGATGATTGAGTGCATGGTCTCTTTTTACATTGACTAAAAAATTAGGTTTTTTTCCAATAAATGGGCCACCGCTTGCCGTTAAAATGATTTTTTCTATCTTATTTCTCCCCTCACCCACCAAGCACTGAAAAATGGCAGAATGCTCGCTATCCACCGGAATAATGGGAGCCCGATGCTCAATTGCTTTTCGCATTACGATATCTCCTGCTACTACTAAGGTTTCCTTATTGGCAAGGCCAATCGCTTTCCCCTTTTCAACAGCCTTCAGCGTTGGTTTTAATCCCGCAAAACCAACAATACCAGCCAACATCATATCATAGCTATCAAAATCTGCCGCCTCTACCAGTGCCGCTTCACCTGCAAAAACCTTTATTCCTGAAGCGGAAAGGGCTTCTTTTACGAGACTATACTTGGATTCATCACCGATAACAACCGCATTGGGATTGAATTCGAGTGCTTGATTAATCAACAGTTCATGATTTGACTGGGCAGTCAAAATCTCCACTTCAAAAAGTGTTTGATTAGCACGGATTACTTCGATTGCCTGCTTCCCTATAGAACCGGTTGAACCAAATAATGCAATTCTCTTTTTTTGGATGGCATTGACCATAGGTTTAAATTTTTTATGACTACCGATATGTAAAGCGCTATTTATTTTAAAGCGACATTTGAAAAATCCTTACTCCTGCAAAATTGCTACTTCGAATTATTTTCATCCCGCCGAAAATAGCATTTACACAAAAGCATTGCCATCCTACGCTTTGTTAAATAAAATTATCCACGGTAAAACAATAGGCGCCATTTTATTCTACAAAATACCACGTTCCAAAAAGCAAAGAGAAGCCCAAGAAAACAGGAGCAACCATATTTCAATAGATAAGTCCCCTTATGCAATTTACTGTAATAATTGCTGCAAAGCACCTTTCACTTTGTCAAAATTAAACCTGTTAAGCACTTTATCCATCATTTGAACTACCTGGTCAAGTTGTAAATTTCCGATAGACCCCTCATGGGTATGGCTGGGTGAAGCACTATAGGTAAACTTCCCTTGCTCAATATCCTGGCCAATTTGTTTATAGGCATCTCTGAATGGAACACCCTGTAAAACAAGTTTATTCACTTCCTCCACACTAAAAAGATATTGGTACTGCTGATGTAATAACAACTCTTTTTTTACCACTACATTGCTCAGCATCAAGCCGGCCATTTCAATACAAGATTGCAGATTTTGAAAAGCAGGGATGATATGTTCTTTGATCAGTTGCAAATCGCGATGATACCCTGAAGGTAGATTGGTGGTCATCAACATTATTTCGTTGGGCAATGCCTGGATTCGATTACAATGCGACCGGATGAGTTCAAATACATCGGGGTTTTTTTTGTGAGGCATTATACTGCTGCCAGTAGTCAATTCATCGGGGAAACTTATAAAGGAGAAGTTTTGATTAAGATATAAACAAGCGTCCATACTCAATCTCGAAATGGTAGCTGCTATATTTGCCAGAGCTGATGAAACAATTCTTTCCGTTTTACCCCTACCCATTTGCGCATACACGACATTGTAATTCAGATCATCAAATCCCAATAAATCAGTCGTCATTTTTCTGTTAATCGGAAAGGAAGATCCATAACCTGCTGCAGAACCTAACGGATTTTTATTAACCACTTCAAATGCAGCCTGCAGCGTTATTAAATCATCTACTAAACTTTCGGCATATGCTCCAAACCATAATCCAAAAGAAGAAGGCATTGCTAGCTGCAAATGAGTATATCCTGGAAGTAAGTCATCCTTGTACTTTTCACTTTGATTAATCAGCAAATCAAAAAAAGCCTTCGTGCTATCTACTAATTTTTCTATCTCACTTCTCAGAAATAATTTAAGGTCCACCAAAACTTGATCATTTCTACTTCTGGCACTATGGATTTTTTTTCCCACATCTCCTAACCTTTGGGTGAGCATTAATTCTACTTGTGAATGAATGTCTTCCACTCCCTCATCTAATTTGAAATCCCCCTTTTGAATTAATTGATAAATACGCTTTAATTCAACTTCCAATAAGGCCAATTCTTCTTTTGCTAGGAGCCCTACAGACTCCAGCATTTTTATATGGGCCAAAGAACCTAATACGTCAAATGGCGCCAAATAAATATCCAATTCACGGTCGTTGCCCACAGTAAATTTTTCAACTGATTTCAGTGATTGGGTATCTTTTTGCCAGAGTTTCATTTACAATAAGTTTAAGTGATGGATTGGGATGAACCTAATTATTGGCAAACCTTTCACATTTACAAAATTTGGTCAATTAATTGAATATAAGCTATAATTCCCGCTTCAATTTCTGTAAGATAAATAAATTCATCCGCGGTATGGCTTCTGGCGCTATCACCAGGTCCCATTTTTAATGTGGGAAATGGCATCAACGCCTTATCAGAAGTAGTTGGTGAACCATAATACCCCTTACCCAAGTGAATCCCCGCTTTTACCAACGGATGATCTAATGCGATGGATGTTGACTTCATACGAGTTGAACGTGGCTTGAATGAACTTTTTAGATGAAGCTTAAACACTGCAAGTATTTCGTCAAAATTATACAACTCATTTACTCTAGCATCTATCACAAATTTACACTGACCAGGAACCACATTGTGTTGTTTATTATCGGTTTCAATCACGGTAACGGTTAGTCGACATTCACCCAACAGCTCACTTACTTTTTCAAATTTAAAATTCCGTATCCAGTTTATATCCTCCAAAGCCTTATACAATGCATTTTCACCTTCATCTCTTGCTGCATGCCCTGCACTTCCTTGGGCTACACAATCTATCACCATAAGACCGCGTTCTGCCACAGCCATTTCCAATTGAGTGGGTTCGCCTACAATTCCAAAATCAATGGCACCCAGGTTAGGCAATACCAATTCAATTCCGTTAACACCGCTAATTTCCTCTTCGGCACTTGCCGCAAAAACAATATTGTAGGCCGTATTTTCTTGATTATAAAAATGTATAAAAGTAGCAATCAAAGAAACTAGACAACCGCCGGCATCATTACTTCCCAACCCAAATAGCTTTCCATCTTTTTCGAATGGAGTAAATGGATCGATAGTATACCCTTTATTTGGCAAAACGGTGTCATGGTGTGAGTTTAAAAGGATAGATGGCTTATTGATATCATAATGTTTATTTTTAGCGTACAGATTGTTTCCTACTCTCGAATAGGCAATCTGGTGCTGGTCAAAAAATGCAGCAATTATTTCTGCGGTACCCTGCTCTTCTTTAGAAAAAGAGGGTGTTGCAATCAATTGTTTTAACAACAATACCGCCGACTCGTATAAATTATTTTTCATGCTATTTTATTAAAGTCCCAATGGTATTTTGGGTGACATTTTGCAATAGGTCATTTGCATCTCCTATCAATACTTCCCTCACGCCGTTTTCAATGGCAGCAAAGGCAGTATCAATTTTTGGAAGAATGCCATCAAATAATTTTTTGTCTGCAATTAACTGCAGATATTTTTCTTTTGTTATCAAAGGAATTACAGAGTTGGCATCCTCCACATTTTCCAACACACCTTTTTTCTCAAAACAATAAATTAATCTTACTGCATATTTTTTTGACAACCCCACTGCCAATGTTGAAGCAATGGTATCTGCATTAGTATTTAATATTTGTCCATCCCTATCATGGGTAAGTGGAGCAAATACCAATGTAAAATTGTTGGAAAGCAATAGCTCTAAATTTTGAATACCCAGATCCGCTACCTTAATATCCCCTACAAAACCGTAATCGATACCCTGCAAATCGCTTCCAACAGTCACTTCATCATTTGCCATTGGATAAACCACTGGCCGTTTGGACGCTGGGATGAGATTAGCATCTGCGCCGGTTAATCCGATAGCATTGCATTGTAATGATTGTAATTTTGCAATAATTTTTTTATTCACCAACCCTCCATACACCATCGTTACAAGGTCGATAGTTGCTGCATCGGTTACTCTTCTTCCATTGATATAATTTGATTGAATTCCCAATTGATCTCCAATCTTTGTGGCAATTTTTCCACCTCCATGCACCAAAATTTTTCTGGTTTTGATAGTAGAAAATTTTTCAAGAAAGGACTGTAATGCAGCTGCATTATCAATTACATTTCCCCCAATTTTTATTACCATTAGTTGTTCCATTATTTCTTATTTAAAAGCTCACTCAACAC
>CANJDY010000050.1 GCA_947472635.1 Chitinophagaceae bacterium | reverse complement strand
CGCATCTTGAGGATTCAATCGATGTTTCAATTCATATGCATCTGGAATACCATCATTATCCGAATCTTTGTAAGGGGTTCCTGTATACTCAGGATAACCTCCCACTTGGGAAATATCGGTGATTATACCAATCTTATAGGAATCTAATGGTAGTCGCCTGTGCTTGAATTGAGAGGTTGGTGGAACGACCTTGTCAGCCACTAGGATTTTTCCGGATATAACCTGCGCTACGATTCGCTTATCAACAGCATCCCTGACGGGCAAGGTAGCACCGGCATTTGCCAAAACAAATTCTTTTGCCTGTAAAGTTGGTATAATCGTAATTTCAGGCATAGGTAGTGGTGTATTCCATTTCATCCTATCCTTATATTTTCCCGCATCCGGCAGTTCTTCTACTTGCACCCCTCCGTTCCAGTTATCCTTGGTTACTGCTTCGTTTCCTTCCACCACATTTCCATGTACATAAGCTCTTCCAAAAACCAAGTGCCCCAATTTACTTCTACCACTCTCTGGTTTTAAGATGCGATGCGCTATCGGGTGGCTTTGATTGGGTGTAGCCGGTCCAGGTTTGTAATAGTTATTAATGATATTGTACATAGCCGTATAATCACCGCCATCAGTAGAACGGTGAACCCAATTAAAAATAACATTATTGGCAAAATTGAAAATTCCATTCCATCCAATAGATGGATTACGACCCGCATTATCAGCCCAAAGATTGCGAATAAAGGCACAATTTTCACCTCCTAATGTACTTCCAAAGGCATGATTCCAAGTATCCAAAGATTCTGAAAAAATGGAATTTTGTATGGTGATATTAACGGTCCCTAATTTGAGCTCACCATTTTTCATAGGTGTGCTGTCATTGTACATGTGACGATACATACTCATGTTTTCATCCAGGCCCCAACTTGCAGAAACATGATCGATCATAATATTGCCCACAGGGTTTCCGCCAATAGCATCATCCCTTCTTCCCACCCAGGTTTCTCCGCGACGGAAACGCATATATCGTATAATGACATCATGGGTATTTAACCAAAAAGATTCTCCTGCAATACAAATCCCATCACCTGGGGCGGTTTGCCCTTCGATGGTGATATAAGGAGCTCTTACAATAATCGGAGTTGAAATGCGAATGATTCCTGAAACATTAAATACTACAATTCTTGAACCGCCCTGTTCACATGCCCAACGCAAACTACCAGGACCATCATCATTCAAATTGGTTACCACTATCACTTTTCCGCCACGACCACCAAAACTGAATTTACCACCGCCTTCTGCGCCAGGAAATGCAGGAATACTTGCCTGCGGCAAATCTGTTGGTCTGGCCGCCCAGGGAACATAGGGGCGCTGGTATTGGGCAGCTTCCTGCTCAATAATTGGAAAGGCAAGAACCCATGCTGCATCAGAATGAATCCGTGCAGCATTCAATAATGAATCTGCAGCCTTTTGAACAGACGAAGATATTTCGGGGTATTGCGCATAGGCAGCATTGAAAGAGATCAAAATAACTGCTGACAATAAAATGTGCTTAAATTTTTTGTTCATCGTAATTTTTTTATGTACCCTATTAGACGATTATTCCAAAGAGAATCGTTGCTATTATTTCCCAAAATTAAAAAAGAGAAAGTATTAATGCTTTCTCTTTTTTTTAATACTACTTATAGTAAGAACTTACTTTGTTACTTATTTTTGAACTTTCACATCGATGTTAATATACGTATCAGGAGAGGCCGCATCCTGGTTGGTGAAATTCACCGTTAACGCACCATATTTGCCCGTAATGGTTTTAAAGAAAACCACATTACCCGTAACTAGCGCAGTAATACTAGTGGTAGTACCAGAAGCCAGATTAGTTAACCCTGCTGATTTTAATGAACCAGAAGAAGTTAAGGAAGCAAAAGTTGGTGAAGTACCTTTTTTTAATAAAGTTGCATTTTTCGTCCAGGCACTCATATTGTAAATAGAAAGCTGACTTGGAAGAGGAATCATATTTAAGGCGTAAATGGTATGTTTTTTTGCAACTGCCGTATCATAATAATACCCAAAATCTATATTCCCACTATTAGACCCCATCGTACTATAACTAAATAATTCTCCGGTAAGCGAAGCAAAAAAGGCCTGATTGGTTTTAGCTGTAGAGTCTGGAACATATAATTTCTTCAGAGAATAGTAAGTAAAATCCGAGGCAACCGTTACGACAATGTTTTTTTCACCCAAATAAATTCCGGCAGCATCTTTTGCCAAAATCTTGTAGGTATAAACACCCGCAACACTATCGGCAGCAATACGCTTTACCACTGCAAGGAAATTCTTTGAACTAGCCGGTAACGTATCTTTCGTAAGATCGGTTCCGTTTTTTTGAAAGTACAAATATTTCATATCCTTTGGACAGCCAATCATTGCATCAAAATAAAGGCTGTCTTTGGGATTAACAGTAAGGTCGGAAGTGACAAATTTCAAACCGCTATTATTCAAGGTCACCGTTAAGGTGTTGGATTGGGGAATATCAATTTTATCCAAGCAACCCGTAAAGATTGCTGCAATCGATAAACAACCTATTATTAATTTATTAATTTTCATTGTATTTTTTTTATTGATTAATCTGTATACTTTTTTATCTGCTACCCGATTATTTATTGCAAAGGATCAAATGAACCACCCGGCCATCCATTGGTTTGCTCAATCAAAATACTTGACAAACGGAAACTAGTAGGCAATGGATAAAAATAATAATTGGCAGGGAATGTAATCGGCGTAGTAGTATCCAAAAGAAACGTAGCCGTAGTGAACGCTGCCGAATAAGATGCCACATTATTAATATTGATAGTATCCCTTGGTTTATATCCCAAAGTAAGCGCCTCCAGACTGGCTACTGTAAAGGGAGCTTTAGGTGTCCATTTGTAGCCCAAACGAGTGGTGCCATTCAACAGATGGAAAGTTCTGGTGCGACGAAGGTCATCGTATCTTTTTCCTTCCATTGCAAATTCAACCTGGCGTTCGTTCAATATCAAAGCACGCATGGTAAGTAAATCTGGAGCGGCAGTCAAGCCATAGTTGTTGGCACCAGCTAATATACCGGCACGCGCACGTAATCTAGCAACAAGGGTTTGTGACTCAGCTAAACGGCCCGATTCGTTCGCACTCTCCGCTAGATTTAACAACACTTCTGCAAAGCGCATTTCAATCCAGTCCATTCCGCTACCACCACCGGTATTACTATTGTATACTGCTGCAGTAGCACTGATATCAGGATTACAAATTTTCTTACAATAAAAACCTGTCTTAGACTGGTTGGCATTGTCTTCTCCTACACCTACATAGTTCCATTGTTTGCGGCCAGTCTTGGCACTTAAAGGCCAGGTACCTCCGTTATAGGCAATCGTTGCCTCAAATCGAGGATCACGATTTTTCCAGAATAAAATAGGATCATAGCCAGAAGTAGGATCAGTAATAGGCAACCCATTATTCATCACAAAAGCTTGTACGAGATTCCAAGTAGGCTGGTAACTTCCACCACCACCGGTAGTTTCAGAAAGTGGACGAGCAATATTCTCTGTATTGGTTCCTCTTCCTGGATTAATAGAAATGTTATCATAAGTTCTCCAAATCATACGCTCCTTATTTGTAGAGGTTTCATCAACAAATAATTTAGTAAAATTGGCAATTAAATCATAGCCATGACTCAAGCAGGTATCATAAGCCTTTTTATTTGCCTGATAAGCTGTTTCCCAACGAGAAGATTCGTTGCTTTGGTTAAACTGTGGACTTGCCCAATACATCAGCACTTTTCCCCTTAAAGCCATCGCAGCTCCTCTAGTGATTTTTCCACCTTCGGTACTTGCTGGCCAACTAGTGGGTAAACCATAACAAGAGTCTAAATCCCGGACTATTTGCTGAATACAAACACTGGTTTTACTTCGTCCTACATTCAGTGTATCCGTATTGATATCCTGTGATTTCAATACCAATGGAACGCCTCCATACAATTTCACCAAATTGAAATATAAAAAGGCCCTAAAAAAATACATCTGACCTTTTAACTTGGCTTTAATATTGTCAGCTAAAGTGCCCGCTTCCAAACCCTGAATGGCCAAATTGACCCTTCGGATAGTGAAGTACTGGTTATTAGAGGTGCTGGTGTTATTGGAAGAAATATCCGTAACACTATTATCCGTTAGTTGACCATACAGCAAGGTAGTATTTCCACCATTGAACTCGTCGGATGTATTGTGCATTGCAGCTTGTAACGGCCAGTTGGGCATTACTAAGTCGTAAGTTTTGTTGACATACAAATTGGCAGCAGTTTCTAGGTTCCAAACATTTGGATCAACGCCTTGCAAATCTTTTTTATCAAAAATATTTTTTGTACAACCCGCAAAAAACAAACTCGCTGCTAACAGAAAGGAATATTTTTTCAACTGGTTAATTTTATGATTTTTCATTTCAATTATTTTGGTTGTTATTATAAAGAAACATTTAATCCTAAAGAGATAGTTCTTAAGGTTGGATAAGCAGCAAAACTACCGGTAGATGGATCCTTGTATTCAAAAGGATTGATCAGGTTCCAAAGATTGGTACCCGAAACAAATGCCCTAAATTCAGGAACCTTGTATTTTTCAGCAAATCTTTTTGGTACACTGTAAGACAAGGTCATATTATTAACCCTGCTAACTGTACCATCAACAGCCCAAAACGTTGAATTCTCTTTTGCCAATGGAGCATCTGCCCTTGGATATTTTGCATTGGGATTTTCTGCAGTCCAATGGTCTTTCCAGAAATCAGGAGCAGATTGAGTAGTAGTAGGTACTTTTCTTGCTTCTGTATCAAAGAACTTTTTACCCCCAATAGATAAATTAAAGTTGGTATTAAACTTGAAAGTTTTATATGAAATACCAAAAGTGAAACCGAAACCAAATCTACTGGCAATGTTTTCAAACATTGGAACAATATCCTTGTCATCAATCACACCATCATTGTTTCTATCTTCATAATCAAGAAATCCAACTTGAGGCTTGGCACCTCCAATTTTATAATTTGGATTTTTTGCAAGTATTGCATCTACAGCAGCCTGTGTGCGCAATATACCTTTGGATATGTATCCGTAGTTACTTCCACTATACTTGCTAGAACTTTTACCAATCATAATATCAGAGTACTCGGTAATCCCTCCCAATTTACTAGGACTATAATAGGATTGAATGACCTGGTTGTCGGATGTACCAAAGTTAGCCTGTAAATTGAAGTTCCAATCTTTGCTGATAGAGCCTTTGTAGCCTAATGAAAACTCAGATCCCCAGTTATTTTGAATACCGTAATTCTTTAATCCTGCACTGATACCAACCGTAAAAGGCAAACTTACTGCAGCTAAATCATCAAATCCATCATAGGTATTACGGTTCCAAATATCCATTGAAAAAGTAAATTTATTATTCAGGAAAGTCGCATCTAAACCAAAGTTTTGGGTTTTGGCTTTTTCCCAGGTAATATCTGGGTTAGGATAAATATTAGGATCTAAACCATTGGTAACAGTAGATCCAAAGAGCATTCCTGTTGTTTGAGTAAATCGGGCAATATATTGATACCCCTGCACCCTGTCTTCGCCTACCAAACCTACGTTGGCCCTTAATTTCAAGGTATTGATGAAGGTAATATTGTTACGGAAAAAATTCTCATCACTGATTCTCCATCCCAAACCAAGTGAAGGGAAGAAACCCCATCGTTTATCGGAAGGGAAATTCACAGAACCATCATAACGACCTACGAATTCCAATAAATATTTATTATTGAAAGAATAGTTTAATCGACCCAAATAAGATCGTTTACCCGACTCATTGGCACCATTTAACTGAACGGTAGTTGGTGTTGCATTGAAAGCAAACATCTGGTCTATACCAGGAATTTGCTGTCCATCTCTATACAATAAATAACTATTGTTATCTCCTTCCGTTTGCTCTGTTAACAATAACAAATCAATGTCATGGCGCTTAATTCTTTTCGCATAATTAAGAGAACTAATCAATTGATAACTATTATTATAGTTGGTTCCTTCCTGCAATCTATCGGTATTAGTGATTTTAGAAGTAGGACTGCTTGTAGCAATATCAGAAAACAATAAACTGTTTTGTCCAAACCTCGTAAAATTATATACCGTATAGGAAGGGAAATATTGTTTGCTGGTACCTGAGCGATTATTTTTACCAAACTGCACTTTTGCAGTTAAGCCTTTTAAATATTGAGGCTTATATTCCAATGTAGCATTTAAATTGAGGCCCTGAGAATTTGACCTTTCATATCCACCGGAATTAAACATTCCAATTGGATTCCATGCTCCCGGAGGATTGGGACCATTTGCCCAGTTATTAGGTTTGCCATTTACCAATAAGGGAACCCATCCTGGTGTAAGAAAGATGGCTCTAGCCATTAAATCTTCATTATCAACACTGGCTCCTTTCAATGAATTTCTGTCATTCACTGAATAATCGGTATTTAGACTAATACTAGCAGACACACTTTCAGAAACCTTCGCGTTCATACCAGATCGGATACTATATTTTTTAATAGAGATATCTCCATAATTTCCCCCTTCATCATAATAACTACCGCCTGCAAAAAAAGTAATCTTATCTGTACCACCACTCACGTTTACCGTGTGACGGGTTAATTGAGAGGGTTTCCACATTTGACTATACCAGCTAGGGATTGAATTTTTTGCCAAATAATCAAGGTCGGTTTGGGAAAATTTAGAGGTTGCAGCTGCATTGGCTAATTCATAACCATCATTAAGCATTATAGCATGATCATAAGCAGATAATACTTTTGGCTCACTTGATGCATCAGAAGTACCAAAGTAACCCGAATAGCTAATCCTTGCCTTTCCAGGTTTACCTTTTTTAGTAGTAACCAATACAACCCCTTTAGCACCTGCTGCACCGTATACGGCTGCAGAAGCATCTTTTAAAAACGAAATGGTTTCTACCAAACTAGCATCCAAATTATCAAAATCCTGTTTGGTCATGGTTAACCCGTCTATTACATAGAGTGGATCAGCTGTAAGTCCCAATTTTCCTGAAGCTGCAAAAAGTGTGGGATTTCTAATAGAGATCGTGGTAGGAGCACCCGGTTTACCAGATGCCACACTTATACCAACGCCTGGAATCCTATTGACCAATGCTGTACCCAAGTTGGCTACAGGTAAATCTTCGATATCTTCTGCTTTTATACTAGCCACCGCACCCAGTACATTGGCTCTCTTTTTAGAACCGTACCCCACCACAACCACATCATCCATGGCTTTTTGCTCTTTTGTCAAACTGAAACTTAGGGTAGTTCTATCCCCCACCTTCAATTCTTTGTAAGCAAAACCAACAGAGGAAAACTTCAAAATGGACTCTTTTGCGGGAACCTTGATACTGTAATGACCATTTTCATCAGTAGATGTACTAACGGTACTCCCCTTGACATTAATGGTTACAGACGGAATTGGCTTACCGGTTTCTGCATCTGTTAGGGTACCACTCACTGTTTTGGTCTGGGCCAACAGTTGGATACAACTAAATACAAGAAACAATTGAAGGAGTAGCACCTTCTTAAACAGGAACTTGGACATCATATAGTATTTGGTTTATAAAGAAATTAATAATCACTCATATATATTGTTCAGCACATTCTATTGCAATGGTTTATTTTGGTCTGCAGCAGCTTTGATTCGTTTTTGCCAATCCTCCCCCTCTTTTTTGAGGTCGTAGCCTGCAGCTGACAGGTAATTATTAATACGACCCTTATATTTACCAAAGCAAGCGTGCTTTTTTTCGGATGATTCTGCATCCATAGCCAATTCTCTAGCCTCCACCAACCAAAGCATAATTTGCTTTTTTTGTACTTCGGTAAGTGTCTGAATCATTTGATTGTAACCATTATAGGTAACTTTCACAATTCCATAAGTCATACCATCTTTCACCTGATCTACCTGCAGAGCATTCAAGTTTTTAGCTAATTTTGATATGTATATTTTATGTAATGAATCCGTTTTGAAAGAAGTGAAAGCGATTATTTTGCTTATTTCATTTTTAATCGAATCGTTCTGTAAAGAGGCTGAATTTTCCTTATTCATTTTAACTAAAACATCACGTAAAGAATAAATATTATTTAAATTTTTATACTCATCCGACACGATTTCAATCAACCTGATCGCCTGTGAACTGTCCGCAATACTTAACGCATCTACTATTTTCTTAGAACGGGAAAAGATAGTCTGGTCGTAGGTTTCAGCATTTTTCCGAATAACAGCAATATCCTGCGAAATAACAGGCAATGTAAACAACAATAAGGCTGCATGAAAAACTAGAAAAAATTTCATAATACTAATTTAAGCAATCAACTTCTGTTCGTAATTTTAAAAAACTGTACCATTCGAAAGAAACTAAGAAGGTTTCTGTAAAGGCAAATCAAGCAATTATATTTTGTAAATGTATTTTTGACTTTTAAAATACAAAAGCAAAAAAAAAACTACTCCAAAAAAATCCAACGATAATACATTACTAAAGCGCTCAAAATAAAAAACAATAATACATTACATATTAAAATAATAAATTAAAAGTCACTTATACATTTAATTAAGTAAAATTAATTATTTACCGCATTAAAAGAATGTCATTTTTTAGCATAATGATGGATTATTTTCCTATTTTTATGTATTCAATACCATTAAATATCCGAAATGGAAGGCTTACACAACCCAGGGTCGAATAAAAACATTTGGTATGGCTTAGGGCGACAAAGAATTGAAATCCCAAAACCAGTTTTAAAAGCTAGGGTAACCAATAATCCCCTACTGAATAAATTATACGTCTGTAGCCTTGGTTATTATCCAAAAGCAGTAGCTCACTATACCAATCGAAAAAAAGGACTACCAGAAAATTTCCTATTTTATTGCGTGGATGGTGCCGGCTGGTACAAAATCGGTGATAAGGAATACAAAGTAGGTGCCAACGAGTTCTTTATTTTACCACAAAATGTAGCCCATTCCTATGGAAGTAGTCAAAATGACCCCTGGAGTATCTATTGGATTCACTTCGGAGGTGAACAACTACCCTATTTCAACTCGTTGCATACCATTCAGACCCATTTCAAACCATTTTATATAAAAGGGAGTGATGAAATTTTTGCAGGGTTTTCTAAAATTTATAAATCACTGGAGTTGGGGTATAGCATTGACAACCTGATATTTGCCAATATGTGCTTACTTCATTTTATTTCCCTTTTTATCTACAATTCCAAACATTTTGTATTGAAGCCAGAAAAAGTAAATGCTATTGAAGGTGCAATACTATACATGCAAGACCGGCTGAATGAAAATATTGTGTTAAATGAACTTAGTAATTTATTCAATTATTCTACATCCCGTTTTTCGAATTTATTTAAACAGCAGACAGGCTATGCCCCTATTGATTATTTTATTCAGATGAAAATGCAGAAAGCAACGCAACAACTCGATTTTACAGACCACTCAGTAAAAGAGATTGCATTTTCCATGGGCTTTGATGACCCGCATTATTTCTCTAGGCGTTTCACAAAAGTAATTGGCATGTCGCCCACCAAATATCGATCTATCAAAAAGGATTAGTTATCGAAAGCTACTTAACCCTGATGCTGACAGAATTTGAGCGGATACCTTTTGAAGTTGCTTCAACAATGATTTTCCCAGGTTGATTACCCCCCTTAATGATGGCCAGGCATAACCCATTAAAAGCTTTGTGAAAAGGCGATTGGAAAGATTCAAGACTGGTGGGTGATCCATTATCCATACCGGAAATTGAGCCATTCCCCTTGACTTTTAACTCAACTAAATTATCAGCAGTGGGTACAATATTTCCTGCAGCATCCAACAGCTGAATAGTTACGAACGAAAGGTCCTCACCATTTGCTATCAGTACATTTCTATCTGCGAGCATACGAATGGAGGCAACCTTTCCTGCAGTTTTAATTTCCGTTGACAACACTTGCTTCCCATCTTTTCTAGAGATTGCTAGCAAGGTGCCAGGTTGATAATTAATCCTCCACATTACATGAAGTTGATCTCCCATCTTTTTTCGCACACCCAATGATTTTCCATTTAGAAAAAGTTCCACCTCATCGGCATTATTATAATATGCCCACACATCCACTACCTTATCGGCCGGCCAATTCCAATGAGGAAATAAATGCAATACCGGTTGATTGGTCCACTCACTTTGATATAGATAATACACATCCTTAGGAAACCCTGCTAAATCAATGATGCCAAAATAAGAACTTCTCGCAGGCCATGGATAAGGGGTTGGCTCTCCTAGGTAATCGAAACCTGACCAAACAAAAAGGCCCGATAAAAAATCGTATTTTTTTATGATCTTCCAGGTTTCTTCATGGGTACTACCCCAATATGCCTTGGCATTGTCATATGCTGAAACGCTGAGGTCTGGATTACCTTCGGTAGTTTCCTTTTGACCTTTTGCAGGCCAGGTCCTAACACTATCGGAGGGCATATCATAATGGCCACGAGTGGCAATGGCAGAGTTGGTTTCTGCTGCAATGAATTTTTTTCCAGGATATTTTTTTAAAAAATCGGGGTACATTAAATGATTGTAATTCCAACCCAGCAAATCCAATGCATTTGACTGATAAATAAAGTTTTTAGCAGTATCCGTTTCTGTAATGGCTGATGTAACCGGCCTGGTAAGATCCAGTTTTTTTACTATAGAAACCAATTCCCTTGTAATGAAAATTCCGGAACTGTCAAACTGTTCCCTGATTTCATTGCCAATACTCCACATAAAAATGGACGGATGATTCCTGTCTCTTAGAATCATATCCTCCAAATCCCTTTTGTGCCACTGTTTAAAATCAATTGAATAGTCAAATTTGTTCTTCTTCTTTTGCCACATATCAAATGCCTCTTCCATCACCAAAAAACCCATTTTATCACACAAGTCCAAGAATTCAGGTGCCACCGGATTATGAGAAGTGCGAATGGCATTACAACCCATTTTTTTTAATATCAACAATTGTCTTCTAGCTGCAGCAACATTAAATGCTGCACCCAATGCTCCTAAGTCGTGGTGCAGACAAACTCCTTTTATTTTCAATGGAATTTTATTTAAGAAAAACCCCTTTTCACTATCAAAATTAAATTGGCGAAACCCAACAGGGGTAACCACCTTATCCAACAGAAGATTGTTTTTATAAATAGAGGAAACCACTTTATATAAATACGGATGGTTGGTAGACCAAAGGATGGGGTCTTTAAAACCCGATCCGCCATCAGTACTATCAACGCCTATACTAATTGATGAATAAGCAGCCATTGAAATATTTCTAGCCTTACATTCAAACACTTTTTTACCATTTGCATCATACACTTCAGTTACCAGCCTTACAGTTACTGAATCCAAGGTATGGTTATGCATCGGCAACGATACAATGTGAACACTACCGAATGTTGAACCTACACCACTGTCAAAAAAAACAATTCCCTTATTCTTATCCAAACTAAAAACTGATGGAACAATATAATTTCCAACAAGATCGAAACTGAT
>CANJDY010000049.1 GCA_947472635.1 Chitinophagaceae bacterium | reverse complement strand
CTTAGCTGAAATGGCTTGATCGCCAAGATTATCAATTCGCTTTTTCTTACCGCTGCCGCATTATCTGAAGTTACCTGAACACCTTTGTTAGCAAGGTGTTTGATGGTAGCCGTATTCCTTTTGGTAAGTATGATATCAGCGGGTTTGCAAAATTTACTTTTTATCAAACCTTCTGCGATGGCACTTCCCAAATTTCCACCTCCAATAATGGCGATTTTTTTGTTCATGGTATTTATTATTACTTTTTCGTTTTATTAATTAATTATTGGTAAAGTGAAATTTATTTACTCCTTATCAACATCTAAATAAAAGTACTTGTGTGGCTAACTTTGTTCTGCCCGCTACCCATCGATTTAGTTCCAGTAGGTTACAGGGCTATCAACGCCTGTTCTGATTCATGGCCTGCTAAAAGATTTCCAATTGCCTGGTCATATTTTTTACCCCATTCTTGAATATCACCCCAGTTCTCATTATCAATCTGCATGGCACCAGTTGTTACGGATCCCAGTTTTTCAAAATGTACATTCAAAGCGCCTACGCTAGTTTCAAAGGCGGCCACCTGCTGTTGGGATACCGATACAATTACCCTAGTCTGCGCCTCTCCAAAAAGCCATGCATCTTTACGGAAGTTCTTGTTGGTGGTAATCTGGTAGCCAAGATTTTTGTTAAAACCACTCTCAGTGAGTGTAACAAAAATTCCGCCTTCACTTACATCATGAGCCGAAAGAACCAACTGGTCCTTGATTAGTTTTTCTATTACCCGGTGCAAATCAAATTCTTCATTCAATTCAAAATGTGGTGCCGGGCTAAATTCTACTCCATGTATTTTGTGCAGATATTCCGATGAGTTAAAATCGTTGCTGCTATTGCCTATTAAATAAATATGATCCCCGGCATTTTTAAAATCCATCGTCATTTTTTGGCTAACATTTTCTAGTAACCCCACCATACCAATGGTAGGAGTAGGGTATACGGGGCCATCAGGAGACTGGTTGTAAAAACTTACATTTCCTCCTGTAACGGGCGTGTCAAATTTCACGCAGGCTTCTCCCATTCCCTTAATGGCATGCACAAATTGGTAGTACACCTCGGGATTGTAGGGATTGCCAAAATTGAGACAGTTAGTAACACCCAATGGCTGACCACCACTACAAACGATATTCCTTGCCGCCTCTGCTACTGCAATCATTGCCCCTTTGTAAGGGTCGGCAAAAACATAGCGGCTATTACAATCGGTGGTAAGGGCAAGTCCTTTATTGGTGGGCTTTGCCAGTACGATGGCTGCATCACTTGGTTCATTGGTACTACAGGTACCAGCACCAACCATGCTATCATATTGAGTGTATATCCAGCGCTTGCTAGCAATATTGGGTATTTGAATTAATTGTTCCGCTACTGCCTTTAGATCTGTCGGTAGCTGAATCGTTGCTGCATCAAATGCTGCTATTTGATCCATATACTGCGGACGAGCATATTCCCTTTCATATACTGGTGCACCACCACCCAAAACGAGTTCCACAGCGGGAAGTGAGGCTTCCAGCTCTCCATTCATATAAAATTCAAGTTCACCACCTGCAGTCACCTCACCAATTTCACTGCAAGGAAGATCCCATTTTTCAAATATTTCAATAACAGCGGCCTCTTTTCCTTTTTCTACTACCATCAGCATTCTTTCCTGGCTTTCGCTCAATAAAAGTTCCCAAGCCTTCATATTTTGTTGGCGCATGGGGACTTTATCGAGATAAATTTTCATTCCTGAATTTCCTTTGGCACTCATTTCTGCTGTTGAGCAGATAATGCCTGCTGCTCCCATATCTTGCATTCCTACAATAGCGCCTGTTTTTATTACTTCCAAACAAGCCTCTAATAGCTTCTTTTCCTGAAAGGGATCGCCTACTTGTACTGCGGGAAGATCTTCTGCGCTGTCTGCAGTGATGTTGGCTGATGCAAAGGACGCACCACCAATACCATCTTTTCCAGTAGCACTGCCTACAAAGAAAACAGGATTACCTTTTCCTTCAGCAGTTGCCGATATGGTATCTCCATTTTTTAAAATGCCTACACTCATGGCATTTACAAGGGGATTGGTATGGTAACAGTTTTCAAAATAAATTTCTCCGCCTACCGTTGGCACTCCAAAGCAATTGCCATAATGGCCAATGCCATGTACCACCCCCGCAAGTAAATGCTGGGTTTTAGCCTCGGTTAAATTTCCAAATCGCAGGGAATTAAGGGAAGCGATTGGTCTGGCACCCATTGTAAAAATATCACGGTGAATACCGCCTACACCGGTGGCAGAACCCTGAAAAGGCTCAATGGCACTAGGGTGGTTGTGACTTTCAATTTTAAATACAACTCCATATCCATCTCCAATATCCATCAGTCCGGCATTTTCTTCTCCGGCTTTTACCAGCATTTTTTGGCCATCTCTAGGCAATGTTTTTAGCCATTTGATAGAGTTCTTGTAACTACAATGCTCACTCCACATGGCACTAAAGCAACAGAGTTCGGTAAAGTTGGGGATGCGGCCCAGCTTTTCCTGTATTAATGTAAATTCTTCTGCGGTGAGCCGAAGTTGTTCTGCGGTTGTAACGGTTATTTCCATAATTATATCAAAGTGCGAAAGTACAACCTGTATTTCTTTTTCAGCGGCTTGTTGAATATTATTTTACCTTATTGGCTATTATAATTGTTTTGCGGCCTTTAAAATTGCAGGGACGGTTGAGTTTTGTGCTAGCTGGGTAAATGGGCAGTTATTCAAACAATTTTTCAACTTGGTTATTTGGTGGTTGGCAAAAGGATTTTTTAATCATATCCCATTCATTTACTGTGCATTGACTTTTTGGAGGGTGATTGCTGTTGTGTTTTTTGAGCAATACCATGTCGCATTCAATATATTATATAATTAGATAATATCTATAATTTCAACCATTTTGATTAAAAAAATAGAAATAATTTTACCAAAACATGTTTTATTTGTAAATATTAGCGTATTTTGTGGTCCTAAATCTTAAAAACTATGCAATCATTACGTTTTAAAGCAATTGAAAACTTGCGGTCTAATCCGGAAGTAACAGTTAAATCCTCCGTAAAAATTACCGGAATTTTTGGTGAAAATGTTTTTACGCTAAAAACTGCCCGTCAGTTTTTAAGTGATGAGGCTTATAAAAGTTTAGTATCCTCTATCAGGGGAGGTAAGAAAATAGATCGTAGTATGGGAAACCAAATTGCGAATGGATTAAGAGCATGGGCAGAGAGCAAAGGGGTTACGCATTATACACACTGGTTTCAACCATTAACGGATCTTTCTGCTGAAAAGCACGATTCATTTTTTACATTAAAAGGTGATGGCACACCAATCGAAGAGTTTGAAGGGGCAGCTTTAATACAACAAGAGCCGGATGCTTCTTCTTTTCCTTCAGGAGGATTAAGAGCAACTTTCGAAGCGCGAGGATATACCGCATGGGATCCATCTTCTCCTGCATTTATTATGGAAATCGGAAATGGAAAAACATTATGTGTTCCTACCATTTTTGTTTCTTACACCGGTGAGTCACTGGATGCAAAAACACCTTTGATTAAAGCGTTGGTTGCATTGGATAAAGCGGCAGTGGATGTTGCGCAATATTTTGATAAAAATGTAACAAAAATAACTGCTACACTGGGTTGGGAGCAAGAATATTTTGTTATTGATGCGGCGATGGCGAATGCCCGCCCGGATATTACTATGACAGGTCGTACGGTTTTTGGTCATTCACCAGCTAAGGGCCAACAATTGGAAGATCATTATTTTGGTGCTATTCCTGAAAGGATCTATGCCTTTATGCGGGATTACGAGCAGGAAGCATACAAGCTAGGTATTCCATTACGTACTCGTCACAATGAGGTGGCTCCTTCACAGTTTGAGTGTGCACCTATTTATGAAGAAGCGAATCTAGCAGTAGATCACAATACTTTGTTGATGGATGTAATGGCCAGAGTTGCTAAACGTCACGGACTGGTTGTATTGTTACATGAAAAGCCATTTGCGGGTATTAATGGAAGTGGCAAGCACAATAACTGGAGTATCGCAACAGATACAGGAATTAATTTATTGGCTCCGGGAAAAACGCCTAAAACCAATTTGATGTTCTTAACCTTCTTTGTGAACACCATTAAAGCGGTACATGATTATGCTGGTTTATTGAGAGCATCCATCGCAAGCGCGGGTAATGATCACCGTTTGGGTGCCAATGAAGCTCCTCCTGCAATCATTTCCATCTTTATTGGTAAATACCTTTCAGAGGTGTTGAACCAAGTAGAAACGAGGGTAGGTGGAAAATTTGATGAGCAAGATGAGGCCATGTTGAAATTGGATATTCATAAAACGATTCCAGAATTGATGTTGGACAACACGGATAGAAATCGTACTTCTCCTTTTGCCTTTACAGGTAATAAATTTGAATTCCGTGCCGTAGGTTCTGCAGCCAATTGCGCCATCAACATGACCGTGTTAAATACGATTGTTGCTGAAACATTGAAGCAGTTTAAAAAAGATGTAGACGCTTGTATCGAGAAAGGAGATAAAAAGGAAATTGCTATCATGCATGTCATTCAAAAATACATTATCGAAAGTAAATCTGTATTGTTTGAAGGAGATGGCTATAGCGAAGAGTGGGCGAATGAAGCTGCTAGAAGAGGGTTACCCAATATAAAAACTACTCCACTGGCTTTAGATGCCTATGTAACCGACCTCTCTAAAAATCTGTTTAAAAGCAATGATATTTATACCCATGCTGAACTTGAAGCACGTCATGAAATTATGCTAGAAGCGTACATTAAAAAGGTACAGATTGAAGCAAGAACCATGGGTGAGTTAGCTACTTCGCTGATCCTTCCTTCTGCAGTTAAGTATCAGAACATTTTGATAGAAAACATCAATGGGTTAAAGGCAGCCGGTTTGAAGGAAGCATCCTATTCAAGTCAATTGAGTGTTTTGGAAAAAATAAGCAATCATATTAATGCCATGAGTACCGGGGTACAAAATATGATTGAGGAAAGGAAAAAAGCAAATGTTATTTCCGGAACAAGAGAAAAAGCAATTGCCTATTGCGACAATGTAAAAGGTAAACATTTCGACGAAATTCGTTACCATGTAGATAAATTGGAATTGTTGGTAGATGATGCACATTGGTCATTGCCTAAGTACAGAGAAATGCTGTTTCTTAGATAATCATCTTGTTGTGTTAGTGCAGTTGACTTCAATTTATTCAACAGTATTGATAGCCTCTTGTATCATAAAGGAAGTAAAAACCCGGTTCACTTTGGTGACCGGGTTTTTTAATGGTGAATGGTGAATGGTGAATGGTGAATGGTCAATGGTCAATGGTGAATGTTGAAAATCCCTTCCTTTCACTTATTTGACGCAACGTCTCCAACATGAGTAGATGAATGCGGAGAGAATGCCTGGGAGACATTGCTGGGAATTCAGGGGTGTTGGTGAATGGTCAATGGTGAATGTTGAAAATCCCTTCCTTTCACTTATTTGACGCAACGTCCCCAACATGAGTAGATGAATGCGGAGAGAATGCCTGGGAGAAATTGCTGGGAATTCAGGGGTGTTGGTGAATGGTCAATGGTGAATGGTCAATGGTGAATGTTGGAAATCCCTTCCTTTCACTTATTTGACGCAACGTCCCCAACATGAGTAGATGAATGCGGAGAGAATGCCTGGGAGACATTGCTGGGAATTCAGGGGTGTTGGTGAATAGTCAATAGTGAATGTTGAAAATCCCTTCCTTTCACTTATTTGACGCAACGTCTCCATTGCAAACCCTTTCCATTTGAACAGTCCTTCCATGGGACGTTGCGTTGCAATGACCAATCATTCATATTGACAGAATAGTTGTTCTTTTTTTAAAGGGGAGAATTTACTGCAGGCGATTTATACAATTTATATGTTCACTTTGTAATACTGCAGAAATTTGTTAATCCCTTTACTGCTTAAAAATATTTTTTCAAATATAAGAATACCTGTTACAGCACAAGTGATTCCTGCCAATACATCCAATACATAGTGGTGACTGGTATAAATCGCTGCCGACCAAATTCCGATGGCCACCAACGCAAACACTAGGTTTATCCAGCCTAATTTATTTTTTAAGCCAAAATAGAGTACGATTAGCGGGTAGGAAGAATGTAGGGAGGGCATTGCCGCAAATACATTGGAACTCTTTTCATAGAGATTGCCAAATACCCTGATATTAAAATAGGCATCGAACTTATATAGCCCTGCTGTATTCCCCAAAGTGCCTGGAAAAAAGTGGGTGCCATTGAGTTGGTAGTACCAAGGTGGTGCAGCAGGATAGGCATAATAAATAATAAAGCCTAGCATATTTACCAATACAAAAGTGAATGAAAAATGTAGAAACAATTCTTTGTCCTTAAAAAAAAGATAAGTTGCAAAGGCGAGTGGAACAGGTATCCAGCATAAGTAAAAAATACCGGCAAGTACATCCAAGAAAGTATTTCCATTCATCAGCCAGTATTCATTAGGGCTGATTGTTTTTCCGAGATAAGTGAATCCAAAAATTGATTTGTCTGTATTGTATAAGTCGTGGATGTGAACAGTGGTAAATGTGTAATTGGGAAAGGCTTTCATAGAGTCAAACACTATCCAGTACACAATGAAAATAGAAAAACCGGTGATGAATTTACGGGATGAAGTCGATGTGAAAAAACAAGTGTTCCAAATGGCAATCAATGCCAGTTGGTCCGTTTTAAACCCAATTAGAAAGTGGGAGAGCAGGAGATAAAAAATTGACAAACAGGCCGCAAGGAAAATACTATTGCGAGAAAATAATACTGTTCTTGCCTGGTTCATTAATTTTTATTGCGTTCGCTTGTAAAGTTGGATTGTAAAATAATATCCCATAAAGAGGAACTTACCCCATATCCTTTGGTTGGATCTTGGTAGTGGTGCAGCATATGGTGTTGTTTAATTTTCTTTAGCAGCGGATTTTTAAAATTGTGGTGGTGCATTGCATAGTGCATCATATCGTACACTAGGTATCCCAATAAAAATCCCGGAAAAAATGCAAACAGTAGTGGTTGAGGCAGCAATAAGGAAAACAAAAAGTAAAATAAGCTGGCTAGCGGAATACTTGCGGATGGGGGCATTACCAATCTTTTTTTGTCTCTGGGGTAATCGTGGTGCACACCATGGAATATAAAATGTATTTGCTTGCCAACAGCAGAGCTAGGATGGTAATGAAAAATAAAGCGGTGCAAAAAATATTCGGTGATGGTCCACACTAGCAACCCCGCAAGAAAATACCCGCCAAAGCTGAGCATTCCTATGTTGTAATTAATTGCTTGATAGCTAAAAAACAAAATGGCAGGAATGAAAATATATAGGGGTACTGTAAAATGAACTTTCGATAGGCTGTCGAATAGATTGTTCTTAAACAATTTTATCGAGTCCTCATCATTTGAAACGTAATTTTTTTTCATTTTCGTAAAGTATAATTCGGGTTCATTAAATTTTCATTCTTTCCTTCATCACAGATCGGCTAGTAGGGTCGATACCATAAATGTCTACGTATTCAATATTGGGTGTCCAAAAAGCACCTCCGTTAATTTTTAAATAGATACTAGTAAGTTCAGCAGTCTTTTGATTGATATTGGTAAAGAGGTGAAACTTTTTATCCGTCCCCATTCTTAGATACATTTTGTATTTTTTATAAGATACAAAAGTTATTTCATATTGGTTCACTGCTATTTTTTTTGTTTTTAGCCCATAAGCGAATTTCCTTTGTATATAGTTCAGGTCTTCCCGTTGTCCATCTTCTTGGTACCTTATCCAAAACCCATGAACGGGTTCTTCAGTATCAATTTCTCCGTTTTTGTAATTGAGCTCATATACTATGGTATTCTTATTAGGCGTACGCTGCAAGTAAAACAACTGTTTGCTATTTCCTGAGGGAATGGGAAATCCCTTTTCCTGGGCAATGATTGGTAAAGCTATGCTACATAGGAAAGCTACAATAAAAAACATTTTTTTTGGCTTCATAGATTAAATATTGTCGATTTTATCCAGCGCTTTTTTTGCAGCGGCCAGTCTGTTGATCGCTGTAATATTGGTAAGTACTGCCATAATGGTAATTGGCAATGTAAAAATAGTTATTGTTTCAAAAATTTCAATGGATGTACCTGGTAAAGTGTATTTAAAGTTTCCTCCAATGAAATGCCCCGCTATTCCACATAGTAACGCCGAAATGCCGATTAATAGTATGCGCTCCGGTCGCTGCATTAGTCCTCCCTTATTTTGAATCCCCAATCCTTCGCTTCTGGCCCTGGTATAGCTAACCATCATGGAACCAATCAGTGCAATAAAGGCAAATAAGGAGCTGAGAAAATAGTGATGGGCAACCAAGTAGTAACAAATGCCCATGAACAAAATTAATTCACTATACCTGTCAAGCACAGAGTCAAATAAGGCGCCAAAGGTAGAACTCATATTTCCCAGTCTGGCCACTTGCCCGTCCAGCATATCAAAGAGGCCGGCAAATAATATCAGGGCACCAGCCCATCCTATGTAGGACAAATCACCCCGATTTCCTTCCTCTGCTCCTAGGATAAATAGGATGGAAACCGCCACATTGAGCAGCAAGCCAATAAAAGTAATTCCATTGGGTGTAAAGCCTATTTTGATCAATCCTTTGACCATTGGATTGATGATGGTATAAATTATTTTTTGACCTCGGTCTCTTAGTAGTTCAGCAGCCATCACTTATTTTTTCATTGTTAAAAATCAAACGCAACCCTCGTTCTGATTCCCCAGATAGATATGCCAGGGTTATCAAGATAAGACAAGCGTTTTACAAGGTCAACCCTTACGAATTTAAAAATATTGGCCAGTCCCACACTTACTTCCAGATAGGGTGCTTTGCTGAGTGCGAAGGTAGTTGGGTGGTTCAGTAATTTATCAGTAGGGAACTTTAAAAGACTATTCGTTTTAGCGGGATTGTTCTCATCTCTTACTCCACCATATAATATTTTTCCACTCACCACTTCCCTTAACTTCAATTTTTTAATCAGCGGTAACTTATTAAGGAAAAATCCGTTAAAATGAATATTTACACTGCCTGCCGCATATTGATCACTCACAAATTCCATGAAATTCATCAGATTGTAAGAATCTAGTTGGTACGAATAGGTTTGGTTGGCTCTATGGATGGTAAGCAAAGGGAAGGGGAGTTGGCCAAAAATATGTCCCCCTTCCAAAGTGGCATCTACATAGCCGAGTTGCGAAAGGTAAAATCTTTTTTCCATGCGCAGACTAAGGTTTTGGTAGTTGTATTCACCTTTCATCAGCCCTTTTACACCCGCAATAAAACGTAGGCTAAAAATCGGATATTTATTAATGATCGGTATCCGAAAATTTTTACCTTGATAAAATTGTTCGTTGGGTGCCCACCTGATTTCGCCTGATAATTCGGTGGTGGTAATATCTTTTAGCATTGAAAGATCTGCCGTCTTTTGAAAAGCAATATCGCCAGCAGGCGTTTGTTTCCAATTTTTAAATCCTACCGTATAACTGATGTTTTTCCCAAATTCATGGATGTATTCCCCTTTCAGATAGTTATTGAATAACCATTTGTTATTATTGCCTCTTTTAAATGAAAGCAACACATTGTCTTCTTGTACAAATTGCAGTTCCTGTCCGGGGATATTGGTATCATATTGATAACTCAGTTTTAAGAAGTTGAGTGGAAATGCATAAATGGATTTATGGTTGAATGAATAAGTAACAGCACTCAGAAATTTAAATTTTTCATCCTTGAAACCATAGGAAATGGCATTGTCGAAATAAATAAAATTGCTGAATTTGGGGGTAGTTCTTCCTCCCAATTTCAGCTTTAATCCCTCTATCGGATTAAAGTTGTAGAATGTATTGGTATTGCCTAACTCCCAGTTTCCGAAAGAATAGTATCCCGAAAAAAGGAGGGAAACAATTTCTCCAAAATTTTTAAAAGACCGCATGTTTTTTAGGCTGTCGATATTATAGTAGGCTTTGGCTTCTACCTGGGTCAGTGGATTATGTCGTTGGCCTGTCCAGAAACTATCTGCAGCAGAACTGGCATTGGATCTGTTGACAAGATTCTTTCCGAGATAGATGCTGTCGGGAGCTGGGGTATCCGTTAAAAACTTTTTATAGGAAACACTTCGTTCTCCCATCACACCGCCAGATGCATTTTGGGTAAGCGCAAACTCAGCCAGCATATTACTCTTGATTACGTGAAATCTTCCATCTGTAGCCTTCTCAAAATCCTGGTTGATTCTTAGTTCCCTCGCCCAGTTTAGGTTGGCATTTTTACTGATGGTCATACTGATCTTTTGTACCCCATAGTTTCCATCCAGTGTGATGAACATAGTGCCCCTAAAAATCAGGTCATTGGGATTGCGCGGGGTGAAATATAGTTTTACCAACTTAATACCTTCTAACTCCACCGTATCCCGGATGTAATAGCGGTAAAAGGAGGGGCCCATGTCGGCGATTGGACTTAGAAATTGGGTCTTTATAATATTGATGTTATTGTCGTAAATGTCAATGTCGCCATATAACATTTTAAGGTATTGGCTGATACCGTTGTCGTCTAGAAAATCTCCGTAATTTACTTTTTTCTCTCCCCGGATGATTGTTTTATCCTCTTCAGGATTTTTACGAAAAAAGCGATCCGAGAGCTTCTCTTCTAAATAAATTGGAAGCAGGGCTTTTCCCTCAATGCTAGTACTATCGATATTTTCAAGGATAAATTTATAGTTTTTGAAAAGCCTATTTTTAATTAGTTTCTCCGGCTTGTTGGTTAGGGACAGAGAGAGCTTTTCATATTGCTGGTATTGTACAAAATCATAAGCTTTGATCCGATTCTTTTTTTTGTTTTCTATTACCAAATCAATTAATTCAACCGCCGGGTTATCCCTGTTTTTATATTTACCTCTTTTCCTAGTCTTTATCGTTACTCCCTGCAAGGCGTCTGATAATTCCATTTCAATATTAATGATTTGCTCTTTTCCAACAATTAAATTTTTAGTAATTTTTTTGTATCCGGTGATGGAGAAATTCAGTGAATTGAGAGAATTGTTTTTGGAAATAATCGAGTAACTTCCATCTTCTCCGGAAGTAACGCCCTTTCCTCCCTCAAAATAAATACTTACAAATTGAAGCGGTCGCATCGTTGCGGCATCTTTCACAAATCCTTTTACAATGGTTTGCCCATTTGAAAAAAAACTTCCCAGCAAAAAAAAAGTAAATAAGAGGCCTTTTAATATTGTATTAATCCATTTCATCGGTATCAACTTTTTTAAAAACATACTTTTTTTGAATAGGGTAATTATAGCCTAGCGCAACAGTTATAGCGGTGGCTATTTTGGCAAATAAATAATATACCCCCATCATTTTTATCAAAACATATACTCCAGCAGCATTCAAAACTAAATTTCCAGACCAGGTTAAAAGGTATCTTTTTCCCTGTTGAAAAAAAGCTGCTTGAGTGGACTTGAAAACCCACATTCGGCCAATCAAAAAATTACTGACACCTCCTACGATTGTTCCGAATATGCTTGCCAAAACTGCATCTATCTGACATACTTGTTTAAAAAAAACGGTGATGCCAAAATCACAAAAACTTGCTACGATGGCAG
>CANJDY010000048.1 GCA_947472635.1 Chitinophagaceae bacterium | reverse complement strand
TTAACGAATTAATAATAAACCGATAATATGATCACATTATTGAAGGTAGAATGGCTAAAAATAAAAAATTATACTGCTTTTATTATTCTAAGTAGTTTTTTTGCCATTGGAGTGGTAACTGTTAATTATATCATTTTTATTGTAAATAAAAATATAATTAGTCAGTCGCAGGCGGTTATTTTAACGGGAAAATTTTCGCCTTTTCAATTTGATAAAACCTGGCAAACGACTAGCTATGCTTCCGGATGGCTATTGCTATTGCCTGCTTTGATGCTAATTATTTTGATTACCAATGAATTTACATTTCGAACGCATCGTCAAAATATTCTTGACGGATGGTCGAGGCAGCAGTTTATCCATGTTAAGATTATGATGGCTGTATTGATGGCTTTTTTCTCTGCTATCCTAGTTTTTTTTACAGCATTAGCATTTGGTTTTTCCTCGGGCACCTCTTTTTCAACGCATGGAATTTCTCATGTAGGGTTTTTCTTTTTAAAGGCCCTGTCCTATAATATGATTGCGCTTTTGATAGGAGTGTTGATACGACGAACTGGCTTTGCTATTGGAGTGTTTTTTATTTACATGGGTGTCGAAAATTTCATTTCGCAGTTGCTCGATGTTTTGAGTGTCCGCTTGAGATCACGCAATAACCTAGACCTTGGAAGTATGGGAGACTATCTCCCTATGAATTCTGCAGACGGGATGCTTACTTTTCCTGAAAACCCTTTAAAGGCACTCACGAAGGGCGTACTGCCAACGGATTATCCATGGCTAGTGGTAAGTCTGTGCATTGCTTACCTAGTATTTTTTTATTGGCTAACAGTTAACAGAATGGTAAAAACAGATCTCTAATTGAATTATGGATGAGCCAGTTGGTGAAGGGCAGCTTTAATGGAAGGGTAGAAAAAAGTAAATCCTGTTTTTTTTATTTTCCCGCTGTCAACAGTCGTGCTTTTTAAAACCTCAATACTTCTTTCACCCAGCAAAATTTTCAAAACAAATTTTGGCACATGCAGGGGAATAAAGAATTTACCCTTTAGTTGATGTGCTAACTCAATCGTTAATTCCTTATTGCTTACAGGTTGAGGAGCTACAGCATTATAACTTCCAACAAGTTGTTCGTTTTCGATGCATTCAGCAAAAAGTCTGCACAGGTCATCTATATGAATCCAGCTAACCATTTGTTCGCCAGTTCCTAAAATGCCTGCCACCCCAAGTAAAAGGGGCTTTTTAAATTCAGCAAGTGCACCTCCGGCATTACTCAATACAATGCCTATTCGAAGTTTGACTAGTCGGATACCTAACTGTTCCACTGGCCCAATGCTCTCCTCCCAACGTTTACAAGTGTCACCTAGAAATCCAGCTGCCGCCTGATCCGTTTCAACAAATCCTGCAGCATTCGGTGAAGCATCTTCGCCATACCAGCCAATCGCAGAAGCGCTTACTACTGTTTTGATGGAATGTGCCTGGTTGCGCAAGGCTTTAATTAGTAATGCACTACTCGCTGTTCTGCTTTTTACTATTTCGGCTTTATAGGCTTCGGTCCATTTTTTATCTACCACTCCAGCACCCGCCAGGTGGACTAGGTGGGTGGCCTTCTGTAGCGCATTGGTATCGATTGTTTGTTTAGCTACATTCCAAATAGCATAAGTAATATTTGGATTGGCAGGAGGTGAACTAGGGGCTTTTCTCGTTAATATAATAACCTGGTATCCCTTGGCCAATAAATGTTTTGTTAAATGTTGGCCTACCATTCCTGTACCTCCTGAAATCATTACTGTTTGCATACTTACTTTAAAAGCGATTACGTTCAAAAAATTAAAAACTGCCTCAACTTGGGGGAACTGATAAAATCATTGCCCTTAAAAGCTTACTTTTATTATTGTAAAGATAGTGATACTATAAAACGGCACACGACAAGTTTTAGAAAAATTTAAAATAACCCGATCGAGATTGGGTATAACAAGTAAAAATAAACAGCTACACATGAAGGGAATAATTTATTTAAGCTATTTGCTCCTCTTTCCATTGCTTTGCTTTGCTCAAAAAATTACGTATTCGGAGATTCAAAAAGAAGATAACCGCGATATTAATTTTGACATCATAGGAAAAATAAAGGACAATGTTTTAATTTTTAAAAATGCACGGTTTAAATATATTTTATCAGTTTACAGTGCAGAAGATATGGAATTAAAAGAGAAGGTTGACCTGGATTTTATTCCTGAAAAAGCCTTTAATGTAGACTATGTATTGATGCCTGATAATTTCTATTTCATTTATCAATACCAGCGTAAAGGGGTAGTGTATTGTATGGGGGCAAAAATGGATTATAATGGCCATTTAGTTGATCAGCCAATTCAGTTGGATACTACACAGGTAGGTGCTTTCGGCGAAAATAAAATATATAGCACAATCAATAGCGAGGATAAGAAGCAAGTGATGGTTTTCAAAATCCAAAAAAGAAATGATCAATTTAATTTTGTAACACTCCTATTGGATAAAAACTTGCAATTGGTTCATAAGTCACGTGTAACAATTGAATACGATGACCGCAGGGATGTGTATGCAGATTTTTCACTGGACAATGCCGGAAATTTTATTTTTACAAAATCAGTAAAGTCAGGAAGCAGATCCAATTCAGCTTCCCTTTATCTTATTAGTAAAGCCCCTTTTAAGGATTCTTTTTCTGAACGAAAAATAGATTTAAAAGGACTTTTTATTGATGAGGTTAAAATAAAAATTGATAATATAAATAAGCATTACCTATTTAATTCTTTTTATTTCATGGAAAATCGAGGTAATATCGATGGGATATTTTGTTCTGTATGGGATGTAATGGGTGATAGTGCCTATTCCAATGTATTTACAAGGCTCGATGGCAGCGTAAGGGAGAGTGCTAAATTAAAAGGGAATAGTAAATTTGCCTTGAATGATTTTTTCATAAAAAATGTAATCTTAAAAAAAGATGGCAGTTTTATGATAGCTGCAGAGGATTATTCCACCCAAACAAGCGGTAACAATACAGGATGGAATCGGTGGGATTACCTATATGGGTCACCTTTTTTAAGTCCTTATGATTATTATTATTACAACCGCTCTTACGGAGGGTTTTATCGGCCTTACAATAGTTTCAATAATGCACAAACTACCCGGTATTTCTGTAATAATGTTTTACTGCTAGATTTCAATCCTACTGGCAATGTGATAGGGGACAAGGTGATTAGTAAAGAGCAGTACGCAGATGAGACCGATAACTACCTTTCTTTTTCTACCTTTATTACTGGATCTGAAATACATTTTCTCTATAATGTTATTGAAAAAAGAGATAAATTTTTAACAGACAATACCCTTAGTTCTGGCGGAGTAATGAAAAGGAATCCTACTATTAAAAGTATAGAAAGAGGCTATGAGTTTATGCCAAAATTGAGTAAACAGATAGGTTCTAGGCAAATTATTGTTCCTTGCAGTTTTCGAAGTCAGCTCTGTTTTGCAAAAATCGATTTTTAACTATTGAAATAGCTGAATTAAGTTTTAGCAATGCTGCTTTTGATGAAGGATTGAATTTTGGATTGATAGTTTATCCTTCATTACTGCAATCAAGGATGAACTAATTGTAGCATTTGTGCTGTATGCTATTTCTGGCTTGGCGTTTCAGCCTTGCTGTAGCCGAGTGATAAGGGCGGCTACATTTTTTCTTTTTTTTATCCCAATTATATTCTGAAGCTATTGTTCTCAGTTTAAAAATCCAATCCTAAACTTAGGTTCAATACTGGATTTCCTTTAAAGATGCCATTCATCGGCCATCCGGCATCAAATCTTAGAAAATAGCCCAATAGGGTGCTTCTTGCTCCAAAACCGTAGCCACCGGCAAAGGGTCCGATACCACCCACTTTGCTAACGATTTGAATAGGAGGCTGGCCTAAAATTACGGAAGGGCGATAAAGTCCATTATAACTTCCGTTCCATGCAGCCCCTAGGTCAATGAACTGGACCAACTGAAAATTTCGCAAAAATGCATTGTTGATTGGTCTACTAAAAAAGGTGGAAAACACAGGTAGTCTGAATTCACTGTTGAGGATAACATTGTTATTGCCGTTGGAAACATTTTGGTTAAAACCCCTCATATTTACCGCAAGGCTTTGAAAAGTATAGTAGTTATCAGCTGCGGGTGGGTTGTCGTTAAATTTGGGAAATAGCCCACCATCTGTTCCACCTAAGAAGTAAATTGTTTTTTGATTGCCCCAGCTAAATTCACCCGCTGCTCGGCCTGCCCAAATAAAATTACGGTAAATGGGGTAATAATAACGGGCATCCATTCCCCAGTTAAAGTTGAATTTACCTGTACTGTATACTTCCTTGCTTACATCCGTATTCCAATCGAAATACAATTTATACCTAAGTCCGTTCCAAATATTTTGAGAAGGGTTGAGCGTGTTGTCGTATACATATTCAACGTGGGTAGTTACAAATTTTCTTTTTATATCTGGTTCCTTCAAACTGTTGATATCATTAATATCAGTGAAGAAAACGCTTCTATCACTTCTGATACCTACATCCAATTTTATTCTTTTACTATTATCGAATGGGTAAGCTACACTAGCCTGGTAAAGATTGGTGAATATCCTGCCGTTGTCAGCGCCTATTACATTTCTGTAGTAAGTAGTTCCCCAGTCAAATCTTCTTTTTAAATTTTGATAGCTCATCAACCATTCATTGTCTTTTAAATTGGTAGATAATTTAAAAGCACCGGTAATTTTAATGTCTTCCATTAATTCGGAAGTGCCTAGCCGAATTAGCCCATTCAATACTGAATTGGACGATAGATTAATAGGTCCCTGGCCACCTGCGTAGGGCTGGTAGCGATTATAGAGTACCGAGTTGTTGAAAGCTACACCACCATAATCGGCCCCGAATTTTACCGGTTTGTAAACGAACAACTTTGCTTTTTTTAGCACCTCATTTTTTTCACCTTCTTCCGCTTTACCCATTTTTCCTGCCTTTTCATTCTGCTTCTTATCGTTTTCAAATTCAGTTTGAAAAGCATTGGCCTCATTGTTAACAGTGTCCAAATTGATTAAAGGAATATCTAACTGGTCTACAGATTTTTCCATAATCTTATCGGCCATCACAATTCCTTTCATATAGGAAGTAGGGGGCACCGTTATATTTCTTCGGCGGAGGGTGTTCTCATCGATTTTTAATTTGTACAATGTTTTTTCATCACTTTGTCGGGTAACCTCACTCACCTGGTTGTTGGCACCTGCAATCCTTGTTTCTGCAACACTACTTTCATAATTTGTAAGGGGAAATGTATAAGCAGAATCCTTCGAAACTGCCACTACTGCAATAGAATCCACATCGCTTTTCTTATGAACCTTTAGTGTGCTATCTACTTCTTTTAAAGAAGGATTTCTCAGAATTTCATCAGCAATCAATACCAGTGTATCAAGTCCGGCAGCCTTTGTGGTAAAGAATCCAGCATATCTGTTGGCCACCCCATTTTCATCACTGATAAAGGTGAAGTGGTTCGAATTATAAGGCATTGGATATCGGGCGTTACCATACTGCTGATGCGATAATTGTGTGATTTGGTTGAGTGCTGATTTGTTTCCAAAATTTGTAATGAGGAATATATTGTAGTTGTTTTTACTAGGCAAAACGGTATCGCTTGATTTTGCATCTGCACTTGGTCGATTGCTTGCGAAAATAATTCCCGTTTTTCCAGGAAATGAAACAAATGTTGCATCTAGATCATCATATACATCGTCGGTAATCTGCTGCACTTTTTCATTTTCTAAATTGAGGGTAAAAATATCGGTATGGCCATTTTTCACCGCACTCAATAAAAGCGTTTTGCTATCGAGCATGTATTTTACATCCTGAATTTGTTGAAACTGTTTAGTTAAATCCAGTTTGGGAGATTTTATTCTCGATACTACATCATATACAAACAATTTCAATTTCCCTTCTTGACTATAGATTACTGTAAGCCTAGTCCCTTTTGGATCCCAAGCCATAATTGGATAGTCGGGGTTAGTTTCATTTTTGTAACTCCGGATGCCGTATTTCAGCAAGGTAGTAAAGCTGAAATCTTCACTCAGTTGTAATTTTACCAATCCTTTTTTGTATTCCACCATTGCATACGTGCTATTTTTGGCAACAGGGTTTACATTGATGCGGTAGTAATCCTTTCTTTTATTGATATCAAAACTTTCAATAACACTCCCTTTTGGGTATGCCTTTCTTTTTGAAATATCAGCAAAGTATTTCTCCTCTTCAAACTCCATGAATTCACTCAATACATTTTTGAATTTTTGCTTGCAGATTTGCAGACAAGCCCGGTTTAAATTTTTATAAACTCTTGCTAGATAAAATAGATAGGTAACATTTTCTTTTTTATATTTTTCCTCAATAAAATGCCAGAATGAATGCCCTGCAAGCAAAGGCTTTTCAAATGCAAACTGATAAAAATTCCGGTAGTTACCACTAAGGATTTCACTTTTTAATTCATCATCGAGTGTTGTATTCCAGTTCTCACCTGCAAAAGCAACATACCCATTGGTTAGCCATTTGGGCAAATCCAGTAAAGCTTGGTTGCCAGCAACTTCTCCCAGGTCGTCGCCAAATAAAATATTGTCTGTTAAAATTCGGGCAATACCTTCCCTGATTTGTTTTCGCAAATGTGCATGGTCACCATTAAAATAAACCACCATTTTATTATTGACCAATTGGGTTGCTCCACCAGTTATTTGCCAGTCAATGCCCATGCCAATATTTGACTGTTGTAAATCAGCAAATTCATTGTATACAATAATATTGGCCCTTCGCTGAAGACTATATTCTGTAAAGGCTTCTATTTTTGGCGTTTCTTCTTCTGCTACTTGTGCTATAAATTTGGCTAGCTCCTGCCCATTTTGATTAAAATAAGTATTGAAGTTTTTGGTTTGGTAATATTGCCATTTGAATTTTTTAAATTGCACTCGGTTTTTACCAAACTCCACCGTATTTACCTGGGCCGTTGAGGTATAGGATCCAAACAAAAGAATGCAGAGGTATGTGAAAATTATGCTGAACTTTGCCATGCTGAATTTGATATTTGGTAAAATAAAGAATGTATCTAAATTAATCATAAAAATATTGCATTATTAAGTAAACAAATTGCTAATGTTTAAAATAAAATCTTTTACTTTCAATCCTATCGGGGAAAATACCTATTTACTCTATAATGAGTCAAAACAATGCATCATTATTGATCCGGGATGCTATTTTGACGCTGAAAAAGAAAGCCTGAAGGCCTTTATTACCCAAAATGAGCTAAAACCAACCCATTTACTCAACACCCATTGCCACCTAGATCATGTATTTGGGAATAAAATGGTTGCAGAAACTTACCAATTAACCCTACAGATCCACGAAAAGGAGAAACTAGTGCTGTCCTACGCCCCTACCTCCGGATTAATGTACAATCTACCTTTTGATAGCTACGAAGGGGAATTTATTTTATTGAAGGAGGGAGATAAAATACAGCTAGGGAATAGTGAGTTGGCTGTAATTGAAGTTCCAGGCCACTCCCCTGGAAGTATTTGTTTTTATTGTGCCGACCAACATTTTTTAATTGGAGGTGATGTATTGTTTCAGGGAAGTATTGGAAGAACGGACTTGCCTTTGGGGGATCACGAGGCTTTATTACACCATATTAAAACTAAATTACTTGTATTACCCGAGGAAACAGTGGTATATAGTGGTCATGGTGCAACTACCACTATTGGTGCAGAAAAGGCGAGCAACCCCTACTTAAGGTAAAATATGAAATAGCAGGTATCTTTCAAAGCCTCTCCCAATGATTAGCGTAGAAATGACCTTTCAGTGAGCTAGTTCTGAAGTCAATTCAGTACTCATTTATTTTCCATACACAACTCTATTAATACGCTGTTGGTTCCTTTGGGATGTAAAAAACAAACCAACTTATTATCTGCCCCCAGTTTGGGTATTTCGTTTAGTAATATAAATCCTTCCGTTTTCAATCTTGCCATTTCAGCTTCGATATCGGCTACTTCAAGTGCAATATGATGAATTCCTTCGCCTTTTTTTTCAATGAATTTGGCAATGACACCATCTTGTGTACTACTTTCCAACAGTTCAATTTTGGTGTCGCCCTTTTGAAAAAAGGCAGTATTTACTTGCTCTGTTGCAACTATTTCAGTCTTGTAACAGTTTGTATTGAGTAGCTTTTCAAATAGGGGTACCGAAGTTGCCAGCTCTTTTACGGCAATACCAATATGTTCAATTTTTAGCATAGATGATTTTTTTGACTGTTTTGGTGCTCAGTGTTTACGAAATAGGTAAAATGAATGCTTTTGACTGCTTCGGACGGCTAAAATAAAACCATTTATAGTAAATTTGCGTTGTAATATAAAAATAGAAGAATATGTTGAAGTTACCGATTTATCTAGATAACAATGCAACCACTCCCATGGATCCTAGGGTACTGGAAGCGATGACCCCTTATTTTTTGGAGCATTTTGGCAATGCAGCTAGCCGTAATCATCCTTTTGGCTGGGAAGCAGAGGAAGCGGTAGACTATGCACGTGAGCAGGTGGCTAAATTAATTGGAGCAGATCCAAAAGAGATCATTTTTACTAGTGGTGCTACTGAGGGCGATAACCTAGCTATAAAGGGCATTTTTGAGATGTATGCTAGCAAAGGCAATCATATTATTACAGCTACCACCGAGCATAAAGCAGTTTTGGATACATGTAAGCATATTGAAAAAGCTGGGGGAGAGGTAACTTATTTGAAGGTAAAGCCGGATGGTTTAATCGATCTCAATGAGCTGGAAGCAGCTATTCGTCCTACTACCATTCTAATAGCGATTATGTATGCTAATAATGAAATTGGTACTGTTCAGCCAATTAGCGCAATTAGCACCATTGCTAAAAAACATGGGGTGCTGCTTTTTACAGATGCTGTGCAAGCCGTAGGGAAAATACCCGTGGATGTAAATAAAGACGGGATTGATTTAATGGCATTTACCGCTCATAAAATGTATGGACCTAAAGGAGTAGGCGCCTTGTATGTGCGTCGTAAAAATCCTCGGGTAAAAGTTACCGCACAAATGGACGGCGGCGGCCATGAAAGAGGAATGCGCAGCGGAACACTCAATGTACCCGGTATAGTAGGATTTGGCAAAGCTTGTGAAATATGTATGCAGGATATGGAAGAAGATACCATACGAATCAGTAAACTAAGGGATAAGTTGGAAACGGAATTAATGAAGCTGGAAGAAGCTTATATCAATGGAAGTACTGAACATCGTTTACCGCATGTGACCAATATTTCTTTTAAGCATGTAGAAGGGGAAGGGTTGTTAATGGGATTTAATAAAAATATCGCATTAAGTTCCGGCTCTGCTTGTACCTCCGCTTCACTCGAACCATCTTATGTTTTAAAAGCATTGGGTTTAGGAGATGATTTGGCACACAGTTCACTTCGTTTTGGCCTTGGCCGTTTCACCAATGAGGAGCAAATTGATTATACCATCAAAGCAATCAGCGAAACGGTATTAAAGTTAAGAGATATGAGTCCGCTGTGGGAAATGTATAAGGAGGGAATCGATTTAAGTAAAATTGAGTGGGCAGCACATTAATATATAAGTAAACAAAATAACAGTTGGAAGATTAGGTGAAGCGGTTGATTCGCTTGTTAGTTTTCTTAATTTTACATTTTAAATTTCACAACAATGGCATATTCAGAAAAAGTGATTGATCACTACCAAAATCCCAAAAATGTGGGTACCCTTGATAAAAGCAGTAAAAATGTAGGTACTGGGCTTGTAGGAGCGCCTGAATGCGGCGATGTAATGCGTTTGCAAATTGAAGTAGATGATGCAACTGGAATGATTACAGATGCAAAATTTAAAACTTTTGGCTGTGGTTCGGCGATTGCTTCTTCTTCTTTGGCTACAGAATGGCTAAAAGGAAAAAGTATCGATGAGGCCCTTACTGTAGATAATATGGATTTTGTAGAAGAGTTAAATCTTCCGCCAGTAAAAATTCACTGTTCTGTATTAGCAGAAGATGCGATCAAAGCAGCTATCAATGATTACAGGGTTAAGAATGGCATGGATTCGATTAAGTTTGAAGAAAGTGTGGTTCACTAGGCCTTTGCATGCCTATTCAAAGGATGGGCTGTAAGGTAAATAAACGAACAAAAGTTGTAGAACATGAGTAGTAATGTTGTAAATATATTGGACAATGAAGTAGCAACAACAGTTGCTCCTGTAGCCTTGGATAATGCTATTTACATAAGTGACAAGGCAAAGGCAAAGGTTATTACGCTAATGAAGGATGCAGGTTTGGCAGAGGATCCGTCCTATTTTTTGCGAGTAGGCGTAGTAGGGGGAGGATGTAGTGGCCTAAGTTATAAAATGGACTTTGACAATGAGCAAAAGCCAATGGATCAATCTTTTGAAGATAAGGGTATTAAAATTGTTACCGACCTCAAAAGCTTTTTGTACCTGGTAAATACCGAGCTGGAATTTAGTGATGGATTGAATGGGAAGGGATTTTTTTTCAACAATCCCAATGCTAGTAGAAGCTGTGGTTGTGGTGAAAGCTTTGCTGTATAATGTAATTTAAATTCCGCTGAAGTAAGTAGAGTGAATATCATATTCCCAGTTGCCAATGGTAGCTGGGCTTTTTTTTACTCCTCCTTCTCTAGGGGTTGTACTGTTTATTTATTTTAAAGGGTATCGATGTTTTTTCAGTTGACTTGATATTACTATTGGGGTAAAAGCTTGTAAAATTAAAGCTGAAATAAAAAAATCCCGCCTTGTGGGCGGGACTCAGCAGTTGGTTTTGGTAAACAACTATTGTCTGATAAGTATCTGAGGCAGGAAAGTTTTTTTAATAAAAAATCGATCGTCCTACGTTCAATTGGTAATTTATTGGCAGTTTAATCAACAACAATTCAAGACTATAGACAAAGGCTTTTTTTAAAACGCTGCATTGGGTTGATAAATTTTTAATAAAAATGAACCCAAGCGTCATATTGTAAATTATTCTATATAATCAAATTGACATCAATTAATATTTAAACAAAATTATTGTTGGCGCTAAGCTGTAAATTGCATCTAATTTTATCATTTATGTGGAGTATTTGTAAAAAGGAATTGCACCAATTTTTTAGTAACCTTACTGGATACATTGCCATTATTTTGTTCTTACTGGTAAATGGCTTTTTTTTATTTGTACTCAATGATAGTAATCTATTTGATTTTGGATATGCTACCCTGGATAGCTTTTTTGAACTATCTCCCTGGGTATTGATATTTTTGGTCCCTGCAATTACGATGCGTTCCTTATCCGAAGAGTTTAGATTGGGCACTTTTGAAATACTGCAAACCAGGCCACTTACTAAATTCCAGATTGTTGCAGGTAAATATATTGCTATTTTGGGGGTGCTCATTTTTGTAATTGCACCTACCTTTATTTATATTTTTACCATCAAAAGTTTAAGTGCCGGCGGAGGAATTGATGGAGGAGGCATAGCCGGAAGTTATATTGGGCTTTTTTTATTGGCATCGGTATTTGCGGCGATCGGCTTGTGTGGGAGCAGCTTTACCAATCATGCAGTAGTGGCTTTTTTAACCAGTGCTTTTGCATGTTTGCTGCTTTACTATGGATTCAATGCAATC
>CANJDY010000047.1 GCA_947472635.1 Chitinophagaceae bacterium | reverse complement strand
TTTCATCTTTTCTTCCCTTAACTGTGGGTAATAGTCGAAAATATCTCCCTTGCCTAAAACCCTTGGGTCATTTTGAATTTTTAAAGCCCTATCCATTTTTAATTTTAGTTCTTTTGAAATGGAAGCATATTTCGGATCGGCGGCTAAATTGTTTATACAATCTGGATCCTTGTCTATATCGTACAGTTCATCTGCAGGTCTTTTACCGAATGAAAGCAAATAATACTTATAATCAGGATCGGTTTCTTTCAACCCTGTTACATAAGATTTAGTGGGAGAATTATCTGTGTTATTATAACCGTATTCAGGATCACCTGCAGGCCATCTATTGGGTTTATAGTTGTGGGAGTAGAAGTATTGATCGGTTCTTATGGCTCTTGAAGGATATCCTACATTTATTTGATCGCCCTCTACCCTCCCCATATCATGCCGCTCTTTGCCTACTAATGAAAAATGTCGGTTTTTATCAATTCTCCCAGATTTGTCGGATAGCAATACGTTTAAAAAGCTCTTACCGGTCATCTGTGTGTGCGGTTTCAATCCGGCTACTTCCATTATTGTAGGAGCTACGTCTGGGAAATTAATAAAATCAGAAATAGTTCTTCCTGGTTTAATTTTATCTCCCCAACGTACTGCAAAAGCTACGTGAAAATCTTCATCATATATCTGACCTTTTATACGTGGGAATGGCATTCCCTGATCAGAAGTAACTATGATAATTGTATTATCAAGCATACCTCGTTTTGCTAATGCCTCCAAAGCTTTGCCAATCATCATATCATGATATTCAACTTCCACAGCATAATCGGCCAGGTCTCCTCTTACCAATTCGTTATCAGGCAAAAATTTCTGCACAGTCACCGAGCTCAAATCCTTACCGGCTTTTTTATAAGAATCTTGTTCGTATTTTCGATGTGCTTCGTGCGTTCCGAACCAAAAACAAAATGGCTTATTTTGATCCCTTGTATCGAGGTATTGCTCAAAATTGGAAGCATAATCTTTATTGCTAATTCCACTATGAGGAGGCTTTAAATTAATAGTATTATACTCCCATCCTGCAGGATTATGTTCCCCATAATACACCCCGGGGCCCCAACCTTTTCCCGTAAATCCAATAGTATAGCCATTGCTTTCTAGCAATTCTGGATAAAATTTCCATTTAGGCGGCATCACTGGGATATGATTAGCGGCTTCTTCAAGTTGCCAAGAGTAGCGGCCCGTCAAAAAACAAGCTCGTGAAGGCGAACATTTAGGATTGGAAACATACGCATTGGTAAACAAAACGCCTTCATGAGCAATACGATCGAAATTGGGGGTTTTAATATACTTACTTCCATACACTCCCATACTCGTTCTTGAAATATCATCAGCCATAATAACCAAAATATTCGGTCGCTTATTTTGCCCTATTACTGAAACTGATAGAAATAAACCAAATAAAAGAAAAACATATTTTATCTTCTTGGCAGATTGTTTGCTCATTTTCTGAAATTTCTTTTTAAATAATTTACATTTTATTAAATAGGATAGCTAATTACTAAATGCAATCATTAGCTATCCGTTTATAATTTTTTAAACTCTATAATTTTAACTGCGTGTGGCCTTTGAATTAATGTTAACTTATCGGCCACTAAGTTGTAATTTTCTTTAGTCCACAATTCAGTAAGTTTATATTTTGAACTATTTAATTCAAAATCAGCATTGAGATCATATGATTTTGTAACGTCTTTATCGAGCCAATTAAAAATGGTAATAATGAGTCGGTCGTTGGTCTCCAGTTTCCATATCGTTGGGACGTCAACACCTGAAAAAAGGTCAAGCGGTATAGCATGTACTCCAAGCTTATTTACAGCTATGATATCTTTATTTTTCAAAATCTCTAACCGTTCTTTTGGCAAGGATTCAACTTTATCGCCGAAAAAGAATAATCCTCCCATAATCGCTTCTAATGTCATATGACACTTCGCTTCATCGATTGTGTATTGAGGAGAAACAAAAAATGCATCGGGGTCACAAATAGCGATGTTTTTGTGAACATAAAAGTTTTGAGAAGCCGTACGCGCAAATCGAACTAATCCCTTTTCTACCTGATCATTTTCTATTGTTCCCAGTGTTTTGCCAAAAGTAATATTCGCGTAAGGCTCTTCTTTTGATTTTATTCCAGGATGGTTAATGTCCTGTCCTATCCGAATGGCATCATAACATTCAAGTGCACCAAATAAATATCCCATACTGCGCGTTATAATCAAATCATCAGGCAAAGCATTTCTTATAGCTCTTATTGTTTTGTTATGAGCCTGTAAAAATGTCATTGTAGAATCATATCGTATAGCCTCTTCAAGTCCACCGTAATGGTGATCCCACTTCATAAAAGAAGGTCGATAGCCTTCAATCATCTGTTGATAACGGCCTGCAGAAAATGATGGAACATCGGGATGACTACCATCTAAATAAACAGTACCAAGAGAGGTAACCATTTCTTCATCCTTCGGATCTATTTTTATTTTCATTAAAGAGTTTAAGACCCATTCAGGGTGTTGCTTTATAACTGGATCTTGGGTGTTAGTTCGTAACGGACTAACATGTAGACCAAATTCAAACCCTTTATTTTTTATATAGTTAGACAAATAACGAATGCCATTAGGAAATGAGTCATTGACACTATACAGACCTGGAGTAGTCCACCACCCACCATCTAATTGGATCATTTTCCAACCAAATTCTTTAAGATTTTTATTTATAAAATCTGTAGTAAGGATCATTTGATTTTCTGTAATCTTACGATCGAAAGAGTGCCATGAGCTCCAACCCGGTTCAGGAGAACGCATGGGTTTTCCCTTTCGAACATTTTCACCTATAATCACTCCAGTTTCTAATAAGACTTTTGTAGGACGCTTGTTTTCCCAAAAACCTACTAAAAAAGCGTCGGTCACAATCTTTTTACCTACCGTCACCCATATTTCTTCTTTTTCAAAAATGGCCCCGCTGCGACTAGAAACTCTAAGTTTATTAAAATTGTTCTCCTCGGGCAAGTCCCATTTAAAGTTATTTGGCCAAAGCTCCCCGGCTATGCTTGCAAATGAAAAAGCATAATTTTTTGTATCATTAATAAGCATGCTTAACCAAACCCCCGTATGAGCTTTGGAAAAAGAACCTTGTTTGGCTTTCTTTGTATTTAATTGATAAGGATACATGATTGCTCCAACATGAGGAGCGGAGGCACTTTCATTAAAAATAACCCAATCTTTGCTGTTCCCAGGCAATACAATATTTTCCTTATTGGAATTAAACAATCTGACACCGCCCAATTTAAAATTTTTGGCAGCTTGCAAACTAGAATTCATAAACAAATAAGGGCGTCCTTCCATCAGTTCAAAAACAATCGTGAACGCTTCAATAAAAGGATGTCCCTCACAAATTAAATAGAGGTATTCTACTTTGCCTGCATATTGATTATTCACACTTAAACGAGTGCCTTCTTTTTTTTCCCATTTTATTTTTTTAAACTGATTAGCCGATACCCAAAGTCCATTTATTTTAATTTCCGGAACCAGGTTGTTGATTTGTGCGAATTGATTACTCCATTGGATGCTGTATGATGCATCATTATCCTGATATTTTATTGTGGGATTAACACTAGCAAATCCAAAACTTGCTATCCACATTAAACAAATGCTGAAACCGATTTTTTTCATTTATATTAAAATTTAGTTTTGAATGTGAAAATATACATCTGGCAGTTAAAGGACCGATTCATATCGTCTCAATTTTGAGTGCAAATGTTTCATTAGCAGGATGTATGGGTCTGAAAATATGCATTTTAAAAGCAAACTCGATAATGCTACAGTTTTATAATTTTCACAGTTTGAATATAATTTTTTTGATTAAAAAAGCTCACGAAATAAGTACCACTTTGTAACCCTGTTAAATTTGCAGAACCGGCATTTGGCTTTGCAACCATCGCTATGGCCCCATAGACGTTATAAATAACCAATTCATCTACAGCATAGCTTTTTCCCCATGAAATAAACGAATTTGTTGGATTAGGAAACACTTCAATTCGACTGGTATTAATAACATTTAGTACCGGATTTTTTCTTTCAATGTCCACTTCAATCCCGTTAAAAATATCATCCATGGTATCTTCATTTACCAACATAAAGTCAGAACCATATAATCCGTTTCCGGATACAATTGCATTAGTAACGGTAATCGTGTCTTTTTTCCATTGATTATCACCAATACCAGTTTTAATAAATGCAGTTTGAAGCCCTTTGTCATTAAAATATTTCAGAGACCATTTTGAACCCGCATTTTTGTCAAGCCATGTAATCGAAAACTGTAAACTTTTGGGTTTTGTAAGAGAAAAAACAGATGTGTCAAACTGAAAGTACATTGCATTCCTGCCTGTTTTGTTCTCAAACGAACGGGCAAACCGGTCATAAATAGATGAACTGTTGTTAATAGTGCCCCGTATGCGAAAAAGACCAATTGAAGTTGAATCAGGCCTAAGTTGTTTTATCCATCTTTCGTAATTGCCATCCTGAATATACCACCCAGCGTCATTGTACCCCGTTTGTTGATCACGTTGTGCAACTTGACCAAGGGCTGCCGATGGCAAGTCGTCCATTTTTGCTCCATGACTTTTATATACTGAATCATTACAAATAGCACTATAACGGGCAAGATTACTTTGCTTGGCAACTCCATACTTACTTACTTTGAATTTGATAGTATCTGCTGAATTTAACCCTTCATGAAAAACCGAATAGGCCGCTGTTGCAGTAGCAGGATAAATTTGTGGGGCATATTTATTGAAAAAACGAAATACATTCTGAACAGTAACCGCGTTATCGGAATAGTTCAAAGCAGTAGCGGAAATATCCCAAATCGAAAGGCCGGTATTAAGTCCTCCTAACATTCCCCAATAAAATCCTAGGGGGACATTAATTTGATACAATGGCTTTGTCCATGATTGATCCATTTCGGCAGCAGAGAACAGTTTCATCCCTTGAGGGTTGACTAAAAAAGGCACATACGTTTTCTTAAAGGTCATCTCATCTGATAAATGATGCCCCCTCATATAAGCACTTCCTTTTACGCCAAAACCGATGCTTGGGTCTGTGTTATTATTGACCCATTGCCACTCGACAGGTTGATCTACAGGGTCTACATTATTATATAGTAACCCAATTTTTCTTCCATTGCCTTGATTAAAATTCAATGTAAATTTTGAAAATGATTCCAAGCGGAAATTAAGCCATTGTGCATCTGAAATTTGGTACATAGAATAGGAAGGTAGCGGAGTACCTTTGTACGCTACTTCATCACCTGTGCAGCCTGTCATTACTTGAACAAAACAAACATGTTTTAATAAATTTTCCGGTTGGCCTTTCAGGAAAACAGACATGGCGGTAAGCAGCCGGAAAAAATGCCGCTTATAATCTTCATCCAGATAGTATGGATAGCTGGTCCACCCCGGGTGGTCAATACTATTTGTTTTAACAGCAGGAACACCATTTGAGTATAACCAACCAGGGCAATCAGGACCCACAAAAATACCTATCTTGACAAATTGATTGGTGCTATCTGATTTCTTTAAAACATCGAGAAGTGGTGTCCAATTATAAGTACTGGAATCATTGGGTTGCAGTTCTGCCCAAGTAGCTTCTGCCCTCAGGCCCAATAAATAATTGTACTTTGTATCTCTTGCGTCTTTTGCATTTGACCGATCCCAAACACCATACCCACTTAACGGTACGATTGATTGTTGGGCAGATAGGGTGAATGGAAATAAACAACATAAGAATATAATCACGAAAAATGCATAGTTATTTTTCATTATTTTTTTTATACCTGATATACGCATTACTGATTAAATTCAATATGATAAATGCTTCTAATGTTAAACCTTTTTGTTCAACTCAATCAAATGAAATATCGCTATACCGTTACCATTTGTACGGATAAATATATCAGCGTTATTTTCTCCTCTGTTATCAAAAAATGTATCCTGTAAAAGAATGGTTTTCTCTTTCCAAATGCCTGAATTAGTATTCTTTATTGAAAATGCCTTTTTGTTTTTAGAATCAAGCGCATCATAAAACAATGTCCATTCAGCAACACCTTCATCAAGCCAAACAATACGAACTTCAATGCTTTTTGATTTGCCTAAAAAATTATCATCAACATCAAAATAAATGGCTTTGCTTGTATTATCGGTATTGATTGATCGGGAAAATTGACTGTAAACACTTTCTGGAGGCCCCTTATGCCACCAAGCAATACTTGTAGATTCAGGGTCAATCTGAGTTAAAAATCGGCTGTAATTACTAGGGTGTATCCCCCAACCAACATCATTATAATCCTGCCGCTTCCTATTAAGCATGCCATCACCAATAGCTTTTTCTGGGTCACCCTGAATGACTCCAAATTCTTTAAAATCCCCGGCAATTTTTATGTAACGGGCAATATTATTCTTGGCGGCTTCCCCATATTCGGGTACAGGAAAAGCGACTGTATCTGATGCGTCCAACCCTTTTTGGAATGCACAAAAAGCTGATTGAGCAGTTGCAGGATTATGTTGTCCTGCATATTTATTGAAAAACTTCAAAGCTGGTTCAAACTGTTTCCCTTCTGAAGCTTCTGCAGGTACATTCCACATATCAAGTCCACAGTGTGTAGCAAAAATAGAAGACCAATAAAAAGCCTGTGCTGTATTTTTCGTACTCCATCCATATACGGCCCACTCACCATCCTGTTCTCCCCTAGAAAAGAACTGTTTACTTCTTTTTTGTACTTCTTCCTTAAATTTTTGCCAATTTTGGAGTCTATAATTCGTTTCACTGATATGATAACCATGGCTGAACATACCGTTCTTAAGCCCTATTACATCAAAATTGTCCAACAACCAGTTGTATTGAATAGTATTATTGGAATCATAATTTACCAGTACCGGCTTTACCATTCCAGCACCGGTATTTTTATCTGATAAAGCATTTTTTAGAACATCCCATGCTTTGATTCTAAAATCTCCCCATTGCTCATTTGTTATATTATATTTTGGGTCTAACGGCTTTCCCTTGTACCCTTCACCGTCACCGGTAGAACCTTCTGCAGACTGAATATAAAGAATTCGTGACTTCAATTCTTTAGGCAACTGTCTTACATATTTTCCAAATTCTGTCAACATGCGATGATAGTACCTTATATAATCCTCGTCTAAATAATAGGGAAATGTCTGGTTGCGTTGTTCTCCTAATGGATTTAACGTCTTTGTCATTTCCAATTCTGGTACACCATTTTCGTATAACCATCTGGGAGAGTTTGGAGCTACCCAAATCATAATGAAAGTATAGAAATCATTCTCCTTGAGTAGTTTCAGTTTTTCCCCGATTTGTTTTTCGAAGTTAAAATTTCCGGAGCTAGGTTCTATTTGTGACCATTTTATTATTAATGGAGCCCCCTTTATCAAAGGATGACTCTGTTTTGAAACCTTTTCCGGATTCCATCCAGGCCAGCTATAAACACCCCAGCAATTTTTAGGAAAAGCTGTCTGTGCTTGAATTGAAAAAGCAAAAAAGCAAAAAAGAAACCATATTGTTATAAGATGAATAAATTTGTGAGCTTTCATTTAATTCAGTTTTTGTAAAAGTCTTTTTGATTTTAATGTATAATTAATATTTCCCGCTTTACCACTTTCTTCGCTGTCATTGGCATTGTTCTTTCCATTGCTTGGCAAAGGGTCTGCATCTTCTTTTGGAAATAAAGCATGCAATCTTTTTTTAACTTCTGAATATTCTTTATTTGTGGAATTAGCTAAATTATTCCACTCCATAGGATCATTTTTGATATTGTAAAGCTCTTCAACACCTCCTTTTCTATCCCGATAAATGTAATGCCACTCTTCTGAAATTACAGAATGAGCGCCTTTGCCATCAGTAGTAACAGCAGGATGCCATTGCAACATAGGGTTAGCAAGCAAAGGGCTGAGACTTTCGCCATCAATATTTTCCTTCTTAGGAAGCTTGCATAAATCTATCAGTGTTGGATAAATATCCATCAGGTTTACATTTCGGAAGCAAAACGCTTGTTTGGTCATACCAGGAACATGAACAATAAAAGTGGTTTGCGTTGATTCTTTCCATAACTCTGCCTTTCTGAATCTTAGCTTTTCTCCAAGATGCCAACCATGGTCACCAAATAAAATGACGATCGTATTATCAGCATATTTACTTTTTTTTAAAGCATCTAACACTACTCCAACACAATCATCAGCATAAGTAGCCGACGCCATATAAGCCTGAATTGCTTTTTTAAAAAGTAGTTGATCTTGTTGCACCCACATAAAATCAGAAGATGGGCTTGCATATTTTTCGCCATTTTTAGTTACAATATCATCGAGGTCATCAATCTTGTAATCCGGTATTTTTATGGTGTCTGTATTATATTTATCAAAATATTCCTGTGGCACATACCAGGGAAGGTGTGGTTTAGCTATCCCTACTGCCATAAAAAATGGCTTATCAAAATTCTGTTTTAATTTTTCGGCAAACCATGTAGCTGTTCTGAAGTCCTTTGTTTCTTCTTTTGTTGCTTTGGTTGGAGCCCATGCAAATTCTGTTCCTCCGCCCGTTTTGTATTTGGCATCGGGAATCGCTTCGCCGTTTATAATTCCTTCATTGCGGGAATATAATTTTTCCTTTATTATTTCCGATGATCCGTCTTCCAGTTCCCATTCATCAAATGCCCATTGTCCATGGTCAACACCATTTTCAGTTAAGTGCTTATGAAAGATCTTACCTTTTGAAATAGTCTTGTACCCATTTTTTGAAAAATACTCGGGGAGTGTTGCGTTTTCCTGAACAAGTTTTGAATTGAGTATATTATTACCATTACCATATGCACCTGTTCTTGAAGGCAAAAAACCCGAAAGCAAAGCCGAACGGGAAGGGCAACAAACGGGACCCGCACAACTGGTGTTTCGAAACACCATTGATTCTTTTGCCAATTTGTCCATATGTGGTGTTAACATTTGGGGATTGCCTCCCATGGCACCCACCCAGTCATTCAGATCATCTACGGCAATTAAAATAATATTTGGCTTATCACTTTTTTGAGCAAAAGAGTGACAGCACGATATGAAAATCAAGAGAAAGATGTTAACAATAATTCTTACTACTTTTTGCATTTTATTATTTTCAATTACTTGGTTCGTTTTGATATATAAAAAGGAAATCCAAAAAAAAGGTTATTGATGAAACTATTATTTTTTTTCCTACATCTAGGGCTCATCATTATTTCAATTGCAATGTGAGCGATTTCATTTTCGTTGAATATCCACTTCAATTCCATTAAAAATATCATCCACATTGTCAGTATTAACTAACAAAAAGTCAGATTTCAATTCACCGGTATGATTCAATTGCATATCAGCAACATCTACTGTTACAGACTTCCATTTACTATCTCCTTTCCCTTTTACCTCTATAGCAGTTATAATCTGCTTGCCATTGCTATACCTCAATGCCCAAGTAGAACCAGCATTTTTATCAAGCCACGTTATAGTAAATTTTAAATTTTTGGGTTTACCATTTGCAAACAGCTCATCATCAAACTTAAAATACATGGTATTTTTGCCTGAAACATTTTCAAAAGAACGGGAAAATCGGTCGTATTTTGATGAGTTTTTATCAATAGTTCCACGAACCCTGTATAACCCAACAGAGGTTTCGTCAGCATTGATTTGCGTCAGGAACCGTTCGTAATTTCCCTCTGCAATTTCCCATCCAACATCATTATAACCTGTTTGCTCTTCACGTTGATTTACCTGGCCAATTGTTATTGCATTCAAATCATCTAAACTTGCCCCCTTTGATGCATAGGCTTTACAAATATTAATGTAGCGTTCAAGGTTTTTCTCCTTTGCAATTCCAAATGTTTTCTCAGGAAATTTGATTGTATTTGCAGCATTGAGTCCTTCATGAAAAACAGAATAGGCACAGGTGGCACTAGCGGGATACACCTGTTGAGCATATTTATTATACATTTTAAAGATGTCTCTAATTTCCTTATGCTCCATAGCATATCTAATCGCTCCTTTTGAGCAATTATAGGATGACAAACCTGTGTTAAGACCACTGAGCATTGACCAATAAAACCCCAGTTCAGTGTTAATAGTAAATATTGGATGCTGCCATGATTGATCCATCTCAGCGGCAGAAAAAAGTTTCATTCCTTTGGGATTGATCAAAAAAGGAATCCATTTCTCTTTGAATGATTGTTCGCCACTTAAATGATGCCCTCGGTTGTAAGCTCCCCCTTTAATTCCAAAACCAATTTTAGGATCAATAGTATTCATTACCCATTTATAAGCCTGGGGCTGCTTTTCTGGATCTACACTGTTAAAAGTCAGAACAATCTGTCGCTCACTTACATCATTGAAGTATTTTTTAAATTGCGTGAAAGTTTCAATACGAAAATTCTCCCAATCACCCTTTTTATTTGCAATGACATATTTTTTATCTATCGGTTCTCCTTTGTAAGGAGCTTCGTCTCCTGTTGATCCTGTTTTTACCTGCACAAATGCTATGCAATCAAACTTTTCTTTCGGTTGGTTTCTCAAGAAAAGTGAAAACTGTTTAATCAGTTCAAAATAATAATTTTTATACGCTTCACTGAGGTAGTATGGGTAATTTGGAAATTTGGCGTGTTTTTCAGGTTTTTTACTCAGCACTTTTACTAAAGGCACACCATTTTCATAAAGCCACTCGGGGGAATCTGGCCCTACATTAATACTTAGTTTGACAATTTTATGAAATTTCAAAGCCTTATTTAAGGCCTGCTGAAAAATAGAAAAATCATATTTCTCAGGCCCTTTTGATTGAACCTCCTCCCACCTGGCACTTACTTCCATCCCTAAAACAAAATCTGCGGTAGGATCTGAATAATCATCAATCCCTTCCCCACGATCCCATACTCCATATGAATTAATAGGTACAGCTACTTTTTGTGCCTTTGACACATTCACCCCAAAAAACAATCCTGTAAGTAGCAGTACGGAAAGAAATTTATTTTTTATCATTGTCATTTTTTTAATTGCCATAGTCATTATACATATAGTATGGTCAGTTAGAAATCAGGATTTTCATATTCGTTCAATAATTTGTTTGTCAACTATTTCCCATTTACATTTAAATTTAATTCCTTTGAATATCCACTTCAATCCCATTAAAAATATCATCTACTTTATCGGTATTAACTAAAATAAAGTCAGATTTCAATTCGCCGGTATGATTCAATTGCATATCAGCAACATCAACGGTTACAGACTTCCATTTACTATCTCCGTTCCCTTTTACCTCTATAGCAGTTTTTATCTGCTTTCCATTGTTATACCTCAATGCCCAAGTAGAACCAACATTTTTATCAAGCCACGTTATAGTAAATTTTAAATTCTTGGGTTTGCCATTTACAAACAGCTCATCATCAAACTTGAAATACATGGTATTTTTGCCTGAAACATTTTCAAAAGAACGGGCAAAGCGGTCGTATTTTGATGCGTTTTTATCAATAGTTCCACGAACCCTGTATAAACCAACAGAGGTTTGATCAGCATTGATTTGCGTCAGGAACCGTTCATAATTCCCCTCTGCAATATCCCATCCTACATCATTGTAACCTGTTTGCCTTTCACGTTGGTTTACCTGGCCGGTTATTAATGCATTCGAATCATCTAATCTTGCCCCTTTTGATGCATAGACTTTACA
>CANJDY010000046.1 GCA_947472635.1 Chitinophagaceae bacterium | reverse complement strand
GGCCTTTGGTATCCCATTTCAATTGCAGGGCTTTGTTTAGTTATTGGAACCTTTTATCTTACCAATAAGATTGATAAAAACATCAACGATTAAAAATATTGATATGAATAGCGTAAAAAAATTTATGGGTATTTTTTGGATGATCCTAGCTCCGGCTGTGATTTATTTGCTGGTGAGCGGTGCAGTTCACAATATTGATAGTGCCGGCACTAAGGATATCAACAAACCAATACCTTGGATCATCATTATCACCATATTTACTCCCATAGCAATTGGTTTGATGATTTTTGGATACTATTGTGTGAAGGGCGAATACGACCATCTCCCCGAAAGTTCGGATGAGTTGTAATTTGCTTTCCATTGCAGTTAGTTGCGTGTTTTGTAGTACAGCTAAAAAATTCTTGCAACGATAGATTTCACTATTTGCCAAAATGCTTATTTCGGTCTTAAGGTTTCATCAAAAAGTAGAGGGGTAGTCTTTCCTTCTTCATATAGGAAAATTATCGAGCCAGCCGCTTTTGTTATAAATATTCTATCAGGGCACAACTACAATGTGTAAATTTTATTTTCTAGATAGTTCGAAATACAGTTTATATTCTTCCGGTTTTTTTTTGCTCTTTTTCATCAGTAAAAAAGGGGTAAGTAAAACTGGCAATTATTATTCGGTTCACTTCAAACAACGAATAAATTATAAAAGGGTAAGCAATATCATTTATCTCTATTATTTGTACTGCGGATTAAAATAATTATTTTAATCCGCAGTACAAATTTCTCATCATTTATTTTTCAATGCTGTTTCCAATCCCTTAATAGTTGTGTAATATTTTGCTAGCATGTTGGGCACCTCCCAAGCAGGAATATTGCCTTTTGTTAAGTATTCAAGGTATTTTTCAGTTACCTTACCAAAATGCGATTCATGTCCTTCTTTTAATATTTCGGGGATAACAACTTCCCATCCTGCACTAGATTTTTTCAGTTCAATACCTGGGTATTTTATTTGTAAATTTTTGAACTGCTCTCGTAGAATACTTTCATTATAGGCCTGCATCGGCTCAATATATAGCGTAGCAGTATAATGTTCTTGAACCCCCTGACGAATGACAATATTTGCTTTTGTACCTCGCATAATTGAATAATAGGTATCACCAGCTCCTACAGGTGCTTTGTAATTCCAGATTGCAGTTGTTTTGGCATGAACACCTTTAATCATGTAATTGATTTCTCCGTTGCAAAAAACTTTTAATGTGGTATCAGTAATGTTTGCTTTTAGGTAGGCAGGAAATTTTTCTTGTTTGGTTAATTCTTTAAACTTTGATAGCGTTATATCAGTCGCCCATCGTTTGGCAGTATTTATTGTAATATCTTGTAAGTAATCAATTTTTTGTTCTGGAAAGCATTCCCACTGAACCAGGTCAACCAAATGTGTCATAACATCTACTATTCCTTCTCCTTGTTGGGCAGCATCTAAAAACCAGGCAGGCCTGGTCAACACTGCTCCAGAAACATACTTATAAAAATTGTGCACACTTTCTTTGACAATGGCAGGATTTTCAAGGGTGCCTTTTTCCAGTTGGCCGAATACAACGGGCATGCTAGAAAGTTCTCGTTGTAAAATAGTGGTAATTTCAAATCGCTCTGTCATAATATCATACAAAAGCAACTGCTGTTTTTTAGCAATTTCAAACGACTTTTTCAATAGTCCGAAACCTGCCGCATCAATAACCATGGGTTTATCGGCAAATACATTAAAGCCATTTTGCAAAGATTTGAAAATGTATTCAGTTTTTTTCTGGTTATTACCAGCTAATATAATTACCGACTTTCTTGCAGATTCTTTTTTTGATGCTTCCGCATTGTCCTTAATCATTTTAACAAAAAAGTCATTCCCTGTATAGACTTCTTCTTTCCAGTGGGTGGGGTTTTCAGCACGTAAATTATAGGTGTTGATTCTGTCGAGGTGCATTTTTAAATCATCCCCTTTCGGTGCATATACATACACAATTGGGTCAACATTACTGTACATTGTTTTCTGTACAAGTGCGGCATGGAAATGCCCTGGATCGATTGTAATTAGCCTTACGGGGTTTTGAGCTTTGGTGCTATTGCAAATCACCAACAAAAAAATCATTCCCCAATTTCTAATAGGGTTCAAGAATAAAGAGATCGCCATAATTGTTACTGTTTATTTTATTTATTACTTAAATAGGATGGACAAAATTTAGTTAAATAGAAAAGCAAAATAGTTGAAAGGTAAGCTCCAACGTTTATTCTATTTTTTTATCAAATTTTTTATCAGAAGTCGTATTTTTTACGACGAGGCCTTGACAACATTGCCTGGGCTTCAGCATCACCTTTTTGAATCGTTTCAGTTGTTGGATCCCAATAAATTTTCCTTTTAACTTTCATGGCAATCTGGTGTAATAGGCAGGCACTGCAAGAGCGGTGCCCAACTTCTATAGGAGAAGAAGGTTGTTTTCTTGATTTAATACAATCCAGCCAATTGCTGTGCTGCTCTGAGCTTTCATAAAGATGTATTTCATTTGCCCCTATAACTGACTGAAGAATTTTTGGATTACTGGCATCAATTGGTTTAACGCCATCATTATCTGCTACCGGATCGCTTTCAGTAATTTTGTAATTACCTCTCGTTACCCATATCCATCCTTCTGAGCCAATGAACTTAACTCCATTAGGCAATTCATTGGAAACTGACATGTGGACACCATTTGCATACATTGCCTCGGTATGAAAAATTCCATGAACATTCCATAAGCCTTTGTAATTTGAATCATCTGAAGGGAAAGAGGCATTACCCCAGATTTCGATGGGGCCAGACAATTCAGTACCCATTCCCCAATGCGCTATATCAATATGGTGTGCCCCCCATCCGGTAATCATTCCAGCACCGAATTGCTCACAACGAAGCCAACCCGGTCTGCTAGAAATCCCTTTGGGTGATGCATCTTGAGAGTGAACTCGGTCCTCAGTATAATAAATTTCTGGAGTAGCTCCTAACCATGCATCATAGTTGAGGCTTGAAGGAACTTCCATACGCTCAGGGATTCCTCCACCAGGGTCTCCAGGTAATCCTACTTCTACACGTTGAAGTTGCCCAATTCGCCCATTGCGGACCAGTTCACAGGCTTTTTTAAATTGTGGCCAAGGGTCTACGGAACGTTGCTGGCTTCCCATTTGTAAAATCCGCCCACTTTTATTTACAGCATTACTCAATATTCTACCCTCTTCAATAGTTAAGGACGCTGGCTTTTGCAGATAAACATCTTTACCCGCATTTACAGCATGAACACCAACGATGGCATGCTGGTGGTCGGGCAAGCTGATGTGGACTGCATCTATGTTTTTATTCTCCAACAGTTCTTTGTAATCATAATATACTTTTATATTCCAATCCCCTGTTAATCCCCCATTGAATTTTGCAGCTTTCAAATAATTCGCTTTTACTGCAGCAGGTCCATTGTTTGCCCTTTTTTTATCAAGGTCACAAACAGCCATAATCCTGGCACCAGCATATCTAGCAATACCGGTCATGTCATGACTGGTTGAAATACGGCCACAACCGATGGAAGCAACATTGATTAGATTGCTAGGTGCATTCTTTCCAAATACACTGGCTGGAACAATGGTTGGAAAGCCCATCACAATGGAAGTACCCAAAGCTGTTTTGATTGAATTGCTAAGAAACTCCCTACGACTATTGGGTAGTTGACCCAGTTCAGTTTTTAATTGCGAAAGAGCGGCAGTCTTTTTATTCTTTTTCATACTATTTTTTATTAAGAATTTTGCAGGCATTGTTCAAATAATAAGTTCAATTTTTTATATCACTTTATTCATTGGTTGATTTTTAAAATTTCCTTACTGGCGAATTATATATTTTTCCCATACCTGTTTAATCTTTGGATGGGGCATAAAGTTAAGGTCTGTTTTCTTAGGAAAGCACATAGCCATGAATAATCCCACCACTATCTTTACGATTCACTCTTGTATACTGTCTTTTTCAGTGCCTAGTTTCTTATACTCCAAGTCCACCCTTTTATTACTACGCTTGCACTCTATCGAATGGCATGGGCTTTCGAGACTATTAGGTTTTAATTGCTTTATCTACCAATTACACTGACCAACGCAGCAAGCTACAAATTTACAGGGAGTTTTATTACTCCAATCGCTGTTTCGTTTCAATTCTCTGCTTCTTGAATTAGAAAGAACCCCGATAGGCTAAGCAATTAATTTTTATTGCCAACCTTTTTTTAATAACAGTCCAATCTGATACCTTTGTAATAAGCTTAGCTAGCTGATTTTTTTAGGATGGGTAATTAAAATGCGCACTGCTAAATTAAAAGGCAAAAATTCGATTCTTTTTTCATTCTTTTAAAATGATTTTATCAGTTGAACGCAGCTTTTATTTACTTTACTCGAATATTCATTATTGATTACAGTATCTTTTTATAAACCAAAAACACCAATAATTTTTTATGTTGATGCATCAAACGATGAGATGGTTCGGCCCCAATGACCCTGTTAGCTTATCAGATATCCGTCAGGCCGGCTGCGAAGGAGTTGTTACCGCCCTGCATCAAATTGCTGTAGGTGAAATATGGCCTGTAGCTGATATCCTAGAGCGTAAGCAATTGATTGAAATGGCCGGAATGAGTTGGACAGTGATTGAAAGTCTGCCGGTAAGTGAGGATATTAAAAAACAAAATGGAGCTTATTTACTGCATATTGAAAATTACAAACAGAGTTTGCGAAATGTAGCTGATTGCGGATTAAAAGTAGTGACCTATAATTTTATGCCTATTCTGGATTGGATGCGGACGAATATATCCTATTCGATGCCTGATGGAAGCAAGGCGCTATATTTTGAACGCCTTGCATTCATTGCTTTTGATTTGTTTATGTTACAAAGACCAGGCGCAAGGGAGGATTATTCACCTACCGAAATAGCCGAAGCTGAAAACAGGTTTTCTTTGATGCAGGAGGAGGAAAAAAAACAAGTCTTTCATAACACCATGCTGGGCTTACCCGGCAGTGATGAGCCATTTACACCGGAGCTAATTCTGGCAGCATTAAAAACATATGCCTCCATTGATGCTGATAAACTGAGGAAACATTTGTTTTATTTTTTACAAGAGGTTATTCCGGTTGCTGAAGCTTGCGGGTTAAAAATGGCTATTCATCCTGACGACCCCCCTTATCCTATTTTAGGCCTACCAAGGATAGTTAGTACTGAAAGGGATGCAGCTGCTATCATTGATGCAGTGCCTTCACCTGCTAATGGATTATGTTTTTGTACTGGTTCCTTTGGGGCAAGGGCTGATAATAATATACCGGCAATGCTGAAACGATTTGGAGAACAGGTACATTTTCTGCATTTACGCAATACCAAGCGGGATGAGTTGGGTAATTTTTATGAGGCCGATCATCTTGCAGGGGATACCGATCTGTATGCAGTCATTAAAGAGGTTTTGCTAATTCAACAGCGTAGAAATATTTCCATACCAATGCGACCAGATCATGGACACCAAATGCTTGACGACCTTAAAAAAACAACTTACCCAGGATATTCTGCCATCGGAAGGCTTAAGGGATTGGCTGAATTGAGGGGAGTGGAATATGCAATTGCTAAAAATTTACAGCTCAACTAGTTAAATTTCGGGATAAGGTTTCAAAAGATTGCCCTGTGATGTAATAAAAATAGGATGTAAATAAATAATTATTTTGAATGGAAAATAGAATTATCAATACTGCACTTTGCTCATTTGGAATGAGTGGCGTCGTTTTTCATGCCCCTTTTCTGCATCTGCATCCGGGCTTTAAATTTTATGGTGCATGGGAAAGAACTAAAAATCTTGCCGAGGAAAAATACCCCGGCACAAAAACATTTCGTTCATTGAATGAAATGCTGAAAGATGAAGCTATTGAATTGGTAATCGTAAACACTCCCAGCTACACACATTACGAATATGCAAAGGCGGCATTGTTGGCAAACAAACATGTGATTGTTGAAAAGCCTTTTACAGCTACCGTTATCGAGGCGGAAGAATTAATATCGCTTGCTTCGAAACAAAATAAAAAAATCACGGTCTTTCAAAGTCGCCGGTACGACAGTGATTTCAAAACTGTAAAAAAAATAGTAGCGGATGGAAGTATTGGAAAAATCATTGATGCTGAAATTCATTATGACAGGTATAATGTGGAGCTAAGCTATAAGACGCATAAAGAAATCCCTGGCCCTGCAGTTGGCTGTATATACGACCTAGGCTCACATATAATTGACCAAGCTTTGCAGTTGTTTGGTATGCCCCAATCCTTATTTGCCGAAATAGCCATCAATCGCCCCCATTCACTGGTGGATGATTATATAGACGTAAAACTTTTTTACCCTTCGCATAGGGTGTCTTTAAAATCCAGTTATTACGTAAGAGAGGCTTTGCCGGGTTTTATTTTACATGGCACCAAAGGGTCTTTCCTCAAAACAAGAGCCGATGTGCAGGAAACAATGTTGCAGGCTGGTCAAATACCCATGGGGGATAGCTGGGGAATTGAGCCAGCATCTGAAAAAGGCTTATTGCATACTGAGCGAGATGGAAAAATTATCAGGGATTATGTAGATACATTACCCGGTAATTACGGTGAATTTTTTGAGGAAGTTTATCAAGCCATCACCGAAAATAAAAAAATGCCCGTATCTGCAGAAGATGCTGCCAATGTTATAAAGGTGATAGAAGGAGCTATTAAAAGCAATAAAGAAAAAAGAGTGATAGAACTGTGAAAAAAGGGAATCATTGTCTAGGATTTCCCCAGACAATATTTTATTCCCTATCTTTTATTTCTTTTCGTTTTCGGCAATCACTTTATAAATAGCTTCCTGAATGTTGGTACGTACATTCATTTTTGATAAAAGTGGGTTGTCGCCTTGAGGATTAACCCGGTTACTTAAAAATACATACACCAATTTTTTTGCCGGATCAACCCAAGTACAAGTACCTGTAAAGCCGGTATGGCCAAAGGTTAGTGGTGAAGCAGACAAGCAGGGATAAGGGTCAGGACGCGTATGATTGTCTTTTTCCGGTTTGTCAAAACCAAATCCCCTGCGACTGATGTTGCTATGGTATGCTGTGAAAAGGTCGACAGTTTTTTGTTGAAAGTATCTCTTTCCATTTATTTCACCTCCATTCAACAGCATCTGCATGATTACCGCAATATCGTATGCATTACTGAATAAGCCAGCATGTCCCGAAACGCCTCCAAACATCGCTGCCCCCGGATCGTGAACATCCCCTTGAATTAATTCGTTTCTAAAAATTTTCTCCTTCTCTGTTGGAGCTATTTGGTTAAGGGGTAGGTATTCTCTTGGCTTAAATCCTGCAGTGGTTAATCCAAGGGGGGTATAGAAATTCTTTTTTGCATATTCATTCAAGGGTAGTCCACTAATGGCTTCCACAATTTTTCCTAAGAAAATGAAGTCGTTGTCGCTATAAATATATTTTCCGGTAGCACTTAATGTACTTTGTAAAATCCGATGATACATGGTATCTCTCCAATCGTAGCGTAGAAATAAATTCTCTGCCACCCGAACAGGGAATGAATCATTTTGATGAATAGAGTAGTATTTTGGAAATGGTATTCCGGCAGCATCAATCGTTTCTTTGTAAAAAGGAATATAAGCTGAAAGACCCGCCTGGTGAAGCAAAACGTTTTCAATTAAAACATTCTCTTTGTTGGAGCCCTTTACAAAAGGCAGGTAGTCGCCCAGTGTTTTCTTAAAATCAATTTTACCTTCTTCATACAATTTCATGATTGAAATAGTAGTGGCACAAATTTTTGTAACAGAGGCCATATCATAGACCGATTCTATAGAGGTGGGCGCCGGGTCGGTATAATTAAAATGCCCAAAGGCTTTTTGGTAAGCAATTTTTCCATCTTTAACTACAAGTACTACACAGCCTGGCGTTGCACCACGGCTGATTGCATCATTGGCAAGCGAATCAATATTTTTTAGCTGTTCAACTTTTAGTCCAGGTTCTTCAGCAAGTAATTGAGGCAAAGTAGCAGTAGCCGTCATTACCCCAGTTCCAAATGGATAACTGTCGCAAACGGTTACCGGCAGTTTTCCTTTAGCGAAAATTTTACCTTCCAACAAGTCTGCTGCGGCATTTTGTATGATTGCATCATCTTCATAGCAGGCAACTAAGTTTTTTGCACCACAGAAATTCTTGATGGCATAGGGGTTTCCAAAAACAAATGTGGAGGAGTTGGTTTGCTCCTGTAATTGTTTTACAAGGTCTACTGAAAATGAGCTGATGCCGAAATTATTTGCTGGCACTCGCTTATACCCATGCACTCCAATGATTACTTTTTCGTACCTATTTTTTATTAAGTAAACAGTAGATAACACCCTACTTGCATCCTGCAAATTAGTAAAATAAAAAGCATCCGCATTGTAATCAGTCTGAAGGCGCTTGGCAAAATCGTTTGCAGCTCCAATTCCAATGCCCACAAAAGCAATGGATCCTTTACGATTATTTTTTTCTGCTGAAAGAGGGAAAAAATCACCATTCGTTTTATTCAATACGGTTAGCGCATTTTCGGCAATCAACTTTCTCATGCCACTTACTTGATTATTGAGATCAGCCGTTAGATTTTCGGTTTCAATTGGTTGCAATTTTGTAAGGCCATATTGGTATTTTGCCATTAAAACCTTTTTGCAATGTTGTTCAATATCGGCCCAGCTAAGTTTTCCTGCTGCGATGGCGGATTGTATTTTTTCAATCGCTAACGGTACATCACCCGGTAGGCATAGCATATCATTACCGGCTATCAGGGATTGCACAGCAGCTTCTCCATTTGGAAAGAATTTTTTTACACCCTGCATTTCTAGGGCGTCGGTAAAGGTTAATCCCTGGTAATTCATTTTATTTCGCAAGAGCCCGGTTACATTATTTGTTGAAATGGATGTGGCCATATTTGCCCCACTATCAATGGCGGGTACAAAAAGATGTCCAATCATTACACTTCCAATACCCTCTTTAAAAATTTCGCGAAATGGGTAGAGCTCCATAGCCTCTAGCTCAGCCATTGATTTATTGATTACCGGAAGATCAAAATGCGAGTCAACGGCTACATCCCCATGCCCTGGAAAATGTTTTGCACAGGCCATTACACCCATGTCTTGAAGGCCTTTCATATATTGGGTTCCAAATAATGCCACTTTGTATTTGTCCTCACCAAAACTACGGTCATTGATTACCGGGTTATCAGGGTTGTTGTTGATATCCATTACAGGGGCATAATTTACTTGAATGCCTATGCGCTTACATTGTTCCGCTACAATCTTTCCGTATTGATAAGCGATGCCTGCATCCGTTACCGCACCAAGCATCATCTGGTGGGGTAGCGGCAACACGCTGTCGATCATACGCATCCCTACCCCCCATTCTGCATCAATACACATTAAAATGGGCGTTTTGGCAATAGCTTGCAACCGGTTGATTATGGTGGCTTGCTTTACTGGGCTGCCCTGAAAAAGGCAAATGCCGCCGATATTATATTGCCTTACTAAACTGTCTACTTTTTCATCAAAAAAAATAGCAGTATTATTTTTTGCATCATAGGTAGAGAGTCGCACCACCATTAATTGTGCAATCTGTTCTACAGGACTCAGCGTTTTGAATACACTGTCAACCCATTTAGTCGCTATTATCTGTGAAGCGCTTGCTCTGTTTTGGGCAGAGAGGCTACCTGTGAAACCAAAAAGCACCAGTAAAGGGAGTAAATAATTTTTCATCGTAATATGTTATATATAGAATCACAAAGTAGGTAGATTTTAAGAGTTATTTCTTCGCAAATTTTTTTTGAACGAATAATAGGGTTTTTTTGAGTAATTATCGCCTTACAATAGATAAAATTATCAATTATCCTTTCCCCTATTTTCTACGTAATTTTACATCAAACAACGAATTCATTTTGCCTGATATCATTCAATTATTGCCCGACAATATTGCTAACCAAATAGCCGCTGGGGAAGTTATTCAGCGTCCTGCCAGTGCGGTGAAGGAATTGCTGGAAAATGCGGTCGATGCTGGTTCCACCGAGATAAAACTGATCGTAAATGATGCTGGAAAGGCATTGATACAGGTACTTGATAATGGAAAAGGGATGAGCGAAACGGATGCCCGAATGAGCTTTGAAAGGCATGCTACTTCCAAAATAAGAAATATCGAAGATCTATTTCATATTAAAACAATGGGGTTCCGGGGAGAAGCATTGGCCAGTATTGCAGCCGTAGCCCAAGTGGAATTGAAGTCGAAAAAAGAAACCGAAACCACCGGAACCTATATTGAAATCGACAATAGTGTGGTTAAAAAACAGGAGCCAATTGCTATGGAGCGAGGAACCAGTATTGCCATGAAGAATCTTTTTTTTAACGTTCCGGCAAGAAGAAATTTTTTAAAAAGCAATCCTTCCGAACTTCGACATATTGTGGATGAATTTATCCGGGTTGCTATGTCATTTCCCGATATCTTTTTTTCGCTCACCAGTAATGGACAAGAGGTTTTTCATTTAGAGAGGGCCACCCTTAAGCAACGAATTATTCAACTACTCGGTAATAATTATTCGGCAAAGTTGGTACAAGTGGATGAGCAAACAGATTATATGAATATCTATGGCTTTGTAGGTAAGCCAGATACTGCCAAGAAAACCAGGGGGGATCAATATTTCTTTGTGAACAACCGATTTATAAAAAGTGCCTACCTCAATCACGCAGTGATGGGCGCGTTTGATTCGATGATTGCAAAGGACAGTTTTCCGATGTATACTTTGTTCATTGATCTTGATCCCGCACAATTGGATATCAATGTACATCCTACCAAGCAAGAGATTAAGTTTGAAGATGAAAAAATTGTGTATGCTTTTGTACAAAGTGCTGTAAAGCATGCGCTGGCTCAATTCAGTATTTCACCCACCCTCGATTTTGAGTTGGATGCATCTATTCAGCAGTTGGATGCAGTAAGCAAACCGTTTACTGATGAAAAAAAATCTTCTGTCGCATCCTCCTCCTTGTACAATACTTTTTCTCAAAAAAATCAGGCACATTTTATTGAAAATAAAAGTGAGTTAAAGCATTGGCGCGAATTTTATGAGCCAGCAGCAAAGAGTTCATCAGGAGGTTCAATAGCGAATATACCTGAGGGAGAGCCAACTTCACTTTATACAGAAAAGCGGTTGCAGCTTTCCGATGAAAGCCCCTTGCACCAACTGCATTTCACCTATATCCTGGTTCAAAATGATGCCGGATTTTTGGTGATTCATCAGCAAAATGCACACGAACGAATTTTGTATGAACGATTTATCAAAGCCGTAGAAGGAAAACCAATCGCTATTCAGCAAAGCCTTTTTCCACAAACGATGGAATTGGCTTCCGCCGATGTAGTGGTGCTCAATGAATTGCTTCCCGACCTTCATTATCTTGGCTATCATCTAGAACCCTTTGGTAACAATACTTTTGTAATACAAGGCACTCCTGCTGATGTAGAACAAGGAAACGAGAAAGCAGCCATCGAAAAAATGCTAGAGCAATACAAGCATTTTAGCAGCGACTTAAAATACACCAAACGCGAAAAACTATTTCGTTCATTGGCTTGGCAACAGGCTATCAAAGCAGGAAAATCACTAACTCAAAAGGAAATGAGGGCGATTGTACAAGAGTTATTTATTTGCACGGTGCCTAATATCACTCCCAATGGTAAGCCTACTTATACTGCTTTTAAAAAAACAGAGTTGGATAGGATGTTTGGAAGAT
>CANJDY010000045.1 GCA_947472635.1 Chitinophagaceae bacterium | reverse complement strand
GAATTGTGTTTAAATCTACCTTGTATGATATTGTTATTTTTTATCAAAAGTTGGAAAAGATACTAAATAATAAAAATATTTTTAGGCAAGATCTAGCTATAAAAATTGCAAATTTATATATGTGGTTAATAGCTAAAAATAAAAATAAGCCAGTTAAAGAAATTATTATTATGTTAAAGGAAGTTATTCGATTGAATCCTTCGGTTGATTTTAATAAAAGTATAAAATTTAAAGTATTAAAAAATTTAATTGGTATTGATGGAGCACTTGTAATTTGGTTATTTCAATTCAGACGAACCACTAAGTTGTATGATACTAAATAGCAATCCAAATTTTAAATGGTATTAGAACCTTTAGTTTCTGTAATTATTCCTTGCTACAATGTTTCATCATTTGTAGATAAAGCAGTCAATTCTATTCTTTTTCAAACTTATACAAATTTGGAAATTTGGTTAATTGATGACGCTTCTGAAGATGATACTCTGCAAAAAATTAGATCAGTTAAGGATGATAGAGTTTATTTGGAAATTTTCAAAAATAACACACAAAAAATAAATGCTGTAAATGAAGTTTTAAAAAAAGTAAAAGGACAATTGATTTGTTTTCAAGATGCTGATGATTTTTCAGAACTTGATCGAATCGAACAACAAGTAAAGCTTTTTAATGATTCTGATCAATTGGGCATTTGTTTTACAAATTATAGATATGAAAACAATAAGGGTAAATTATTTAAAATTGCTCTTACTGATGATGAGTTGAAGGATGAGTTTTTAAATTTTGGATATAAAAAATACAAATCACTTTCTTCAACTATTTGTGCTTCCATGATGATTAGAAAAGAAGTTTTATTACAAATTGGCGGTTATCATCCATTTTTCAAAGGAAGAGTTGGTGAAGATATTCATTGGATTTATCGGATTTTGAAAGAATTTAGGGGAGCTAGTATTGATAAAATTTTATATCATGTCCGTGAACGAGAAGGTTCTCTTACACAAATTCAATTTTCTGGGAAGAATTCAAAATCTGCTTATAGTTGGCAATTGTTATCTAAAATAATTCTTAAAGATGTTAAAGAAAATATTGATTTACTTTCTCCTAAGAATATTAATGAGTTAAAAGCTTTTGAGTTACTAAGTTGTGAGGAAGTTCTTATTGAAAAAGTAGTTCAATTGAGAAATATGCAACTTGTTTACGAAAAAAGCACTAATTATAAATTAGGAAAGTTTGTTCTTTTTCCTTTTAGACTTTTAATATTCTTTTTCTCAAAGAAATAATTTGGCAAAAATATTAACTATAATACCTTATAAATTTTATCCTCCTACTAATGGTGGGGCACTGCGTTGTTTTCATATACTTCGGGAAATGTCTAGAGAGCATGAATTGTATCTTTTAACAGTTCAACCAGTTGATGATTTTTTCGGAAATATAAATAGTGATTTCCCAATGAATATTAATGTAATTAGTCTTTCTACTGCAATATCTTATCGTTCTATTTTTAATGTTTTTCCAAATAAAATTGCTGATGCTATTAATTCTCGATTAATTAATAAAAAATTAAGAGCCAGTGCCAATAGTTATTTTTTAAAAGCTTATCCTGTTTTATTGAAAATACTAAATGAAATTCAACCGGATATAGTATATTTTGAAAACCTTGAGGCTGTTGGCTTTTTTTCTAATATTGTTAAGAAGAACAATCCAATGGCGAAGTTAATTTATGATGCTCATAATATTGATTCTGAATTGTGGCGGCAGATGTCAAAATCCAAAAATAATTCTGTTTTAAAAAAATATGCATTAGATGCTTTACGACTTGAAAAGAAAATTCATCGAATGGTCGACTACTTTTTCTGTTGTAGTGAAATTGATAAGACTAAATTATTAAAATTAAATTCTTTTAAAATTTCAGGTTGGATTGTTCCTAATGGAGTTGATACTCATTTTAAAGGATTTGATCCCAATCCATTGAAGATTATCAATAATAAAATTATTTTTTGTGGAAGTATTGACTATTTTCCAAATTTGGAAGGTTTATGCTGGTTTTACACTAAGGTCTATCCCTTAATTAAGATTGTTATTCCAACTATTAATTTAATTATTATTGGAAGTGACTTGAATAATGATAATTATGAGTTATTTCGTTTCGATAATTCTGTTCAATTTATTGGTAAGACATTCGATCTTAAATTTTTTTATTATGCCGCATCTTTGAGTATTGCCCCCATTTTAAGTGGAAGTGGAACTAGGTTGAAGATTTTAGAAGCTATGAGTTTTGGTAATCCAGTTGTAACTACAAGTATTGGTGTTGAAGGAATAGATGCAATTGGAGGGGAGCACCTGATGATTGCCAATGAACCTGAAAATTTTTCACAAAAAGTTGTAGAATTACTTCAAAATTCTAGTTTATTCGAAAATGTAAGACATAAATCAAGAGAACTTGTTCAATCTGAATATGATTGGCATAAAATAGGTGTCAAGATAAATCAAATCTTACATCAAATTTAATATTATATTAGTAGGTGATTTTTTATCAATTTTTCTGAATTATGGTTTAACAAAAATTATAATTCCTCTTGTAAAAGCTGGTTATTTTTTTTTTGCTATGTATCAATTAGTTTCACCTATATGGATAAAGGAACTTACTTGGGTACTTCATCATTTTTTTACAAATATATTTATAATCGTTAGTGTAATATGAATTCCCCTCTTGTAAGTATTTTAATGACTGCTTTTAACCGTCAGCAATATATTGCTGAAGCGATTCAATCTGTTATAAATTCTACCTATAAAAATTGGGAATTGATTATTGTTGATGATAATTCAACTGATTCAACCGTAATAATTGCTCAAGAATTTGTTTCTATTGACAGTAGGATTAAATTATATATAAATGAAATTAATTTGGGTGATTATCCAAATCGTAACAAGGCTACTAGTTATGCTCAAGGTCAATATTTGATGTTTGTTGATTCGGACGATAAGTTATATATTGATAGTATCAGTAAAATACTTTTAATAATAACACCCTTAGTTGGTTTCAATTTTGGAATGTACTGGCCTCATTCCAAAGACAGTTTTGTAATGGATTCAAAAGAGGCATTGAGAGAACATTTTTTCGGTCGCCAATTTTTGTATATGGGCCCTGGAGGTACTATTATCCGTCGTTCATACTTTGAGCAGATCAATCAGTATCCTGAAAAATACGGTCCGGCAAATGACATGTATTTTAATTTAAAAGCTTGTTGTTATTCCAAAATTTTATTGATCCCATTTGAGTTTCACTTTTATAGGCTTCACGAAGGGCAGGAGGGGAATAACCTTTATAGTTACATGTATAATAATTACTTGTATATGCGTGATGCTTTAAACGAATTACCTCTGCCGTTTAGCCCCAAAGAACTTTCTTGGCTAAAAAAGAAAAATAAAAGACGGTTTATTGTTCACCTCTTTAATTTTTATCGAAAAACATTTGATTTCAAGAAAACACGCTATGCTTACAAAAAGACATTATTTTCCTTAAAAGATGTTTTCCAAGGTTGTTTTCATTAACATTGATTTTTATTTATTTAAGTGCAGCCAAAAGTTTCCATTATTATACCTGTATTCAATAGCAGTGCCTTTTTAAAAAAGTCATTGGAAGGGGTCTTGCAACAAACATATAATAATATTGAAATTATAATTGTCGATGATGAATCTTCTGATGATAGTTTTATCATTGCTAAAAAGTTTGAGTCAGCCACCTGTATTGTAATTAAACAGAAAAATTCAGGAGCTGCTGTAGCTCGCAACACAGGTTTACATTATGCTTCAGGAATGTATATACAGTTTTTAGATGCAGATGATTATTTAAGTGCAGACAAAATTGAAAAGCAGGTAGTTGCATTATCAGGTAGAATAAACGAAATTGCTGTTTGTAGTTATGTCAGTTTTGAAAATGATGATGAAATAGCAGGGCTTACAGCTGTTGACCAATCATCCTTTATTTATTCTTCTGTTAATCCTTCAGATTTTTTAATTAATTTATTGGGTTTTAATTCTGCTGGTTCAAATTTCATTCAAACTAATTGTTGGTTAGTACCTCGTTCAATTATTAATCAATCAGGTCCATGGAGAAATTATAGATGCCCCGATGATGATGGAGAGTTTTTTTCAAGAGTAATTTTAGCTAGTGAAGGAATTGTGTATGTACCTGATATTTTAAACTTTTATCGTCGTCAAAATAGTGAGCATAAATTAAGTTCTAATTCTAATAAAAAATATTTACAAAATACATTGCTTACCATTGATTTAAAATACCAATATCTCAAACCGTTTCATAACTCTTATAAGTTAAATATGGCTTTCGCAAAGCAATATCTTGATTTTGCTGTGTATAATTATCCTTCAAATACTTTGTTATCAAATATTGCTTTTAAAAAATATAAGCGCTTGAACCATAAAGTAGACTTGCCTCTCTTAGGTGGAAAATGTATTGAATTGTCAAAAAGTATTTTTGGTTGGAGAATTATACGTTTATTAAAACATTATTTTATATAATCTTGTCAAAAAAAATATTATTTCTTACCACCCACAACTTGGCTACCAATCCTCGGCTAGTTAAAGAAATAAGGTTAGCCCTTTCAATTGGTAATTCTGTCGAATTAATTTGTTTTGAATTTGATAACTGGAGTAAAGAACTGAATGTTGTATTAAAGCAACAACTGGTTGGCGTTAAAATATTAACTATTCCTGCTGGCCGTAAACCATTTTTTTCCTGGTTACAATCAGTTATTTCTGAACGTTTTTTTCGTATTTTGGGTAATTATATTTCATTACCATCTACATTATTATCTCAAGCTGTATCGCGTAGAAGCAACTTGTTACTACATTCACTTAAAAAAGTGTCTAAACCCGATTTGGTAATCGGTCATAATCCAGGGGCTATTTGGCCATCTATTGTCGCTGGCAAAATATTTAATTGCAAAACAGGATTTGATGTGGAGGATTATCACCCTGGAGAAGGAGATGAATTGAATTTGCAAATCCTTACTAGGTTATTAATGAAACGGATGTTACCAAAAATAGATTATGTATCTTTTGCATCACCGCTGATAATGCAGGCAGTAAAAAGTGATATTAAATCTAGTATTTTAAATTCTATTTCTATATTTAATTATTTTCCAGTTGACGATTTTAGAGAACCGTATATGCTGAATAGCGGTCCATTTAAGTTAGTTTGGTTTTCTCAAAATATTACTGCAGGTAGGGGATTGGAATTTGTTTTGCCATTTGTTCGACAAGAGGTTGGCAATATTGAGTTGCATCTTATTGGAAATCTTGATACTGATTTTTACTTATCGTCATTGAGTTCAATTCCGAATGTTATCATTCATGGAGTAATGTCACAAAAAGCATTGCACCTACAATTAGGCAATTTTGACATTGGTCTTGCCTTAGAGCCTGCAAAGGATGAAAATAATGATCTGGCAATATCAAATAAAATGTTGGCGTATTTGCAAGCTGGATTGTTTGTTGTGGCAACTAATACAAAAGCTCAGGAAAGTTATTTGGGTGAACTACCTAATCATGGCATTTGCTTTGATTATAAAAACAATGATTCAAGTAATGTTTTAAATAATGTAATCGCTCAAGTTGATTCAATTAGAGCAAAAAGAATAATCCGATATATGGATTTTAAAAATCGAAATTGGGAAAATGAGTCAGTAAGATTATTAAATGAATGGAATAATTAGTTAGTGAAAAAAATTCTCATCTTATATCCTCATTTTCCACCATCTAATCTTGCTGGAGTGCATCGCCCTAGGCTTTTCGCACAACACCTGCCATCTTTTGGCTGGGAGCCCATTATTTTAACTGTGGATAAGCAATTTTACGAGGAGCCGCTAGATTATGATTCGGTTAAATTATTGCCTCCTAGTTTACGGATTGAAAAAGTAAAAGCATTTAGGGTTACTAGTCCAAGGATGATTGGTGATATCGGGTTGCGAGCTTTTTATCAACTGTATAAAAAGGCTAAACATATCATTCAATCCGAAAAAATTGATTTTTTATATATCCCCATTCCATCATTTTACTGTGCTTTGTTGGGTCGCTGGTTGCATCATTCAACCGGTATACAATACGGAATTGATTATATCGATCCATGGGTACATATTTTTCCTGGAAGTGATCGGTTGTTTTCGCGTCATTGGTTTAGTACCAATGTTGCCCAATTTTTAGAACCGATTGCGGTAAAAAGGGCATCTCTGATTACAGGTGTGGCGGCAGGGTATTATGAACCAATGTTGGACCGTAATCCCCATTTAAAGTTACAGGCTCAATGTGGTTCCATGCCTTATGGTGGGGAGCAGGCAGATCATGATCTTTTATTACAACTGAATATTCAACCATATTTATTTTGTAAGAATCTAAATAAAATACAATTGGTGTATGCTGGTGCAATGCTGCCTAAGGCATATGTTCCTCTGGAAGCTATTTTTAAAAGTATACAGTTGAACCCGGAAATTTTCAAGCAGGTTGAATTTCACTTCGTCGGTACGGGAAAATCTACACATGATCCTAATGGATTCAATATAAAGCCACTCGCGGATAAATATGGTCTTTGGCAATCCGTTGTTTTCGAGTATCCCCAAAGGATACCTTATTTAGATGTTTTAATTCATTTACAGCAGGCAGATGGTGTTTTTATCTTGGGAAGTACTGAGCCACATTATACGCCTAGTAAAGCTTACCAGGCTGTATTATCCGGGAAACCGATATTGGCTGTTTTGCACAAAGATAGTTCTGTGTTAAATGTATTGGTTGAATCGAAATCAGGAATGGTGTTTGGCTTCGATGGAAATAATGAAGTGAATAGACTAAAAGATTCCTTTTCTATATTTTTTAGTGAATATTTAGAATGGATCAAAGTATATAGTCCATCTTGTATAAATAAGGAAAGTTTTGAACTTTATTCCGCCAAAATGGTCACTAAAAAGTTGGTTAAATTTTTAAATTTCATATGTTAATTATTTTTTATCCATTAATTAAAAATATAAATATAAAAAAATTTTATGCTAGGATTTGTTGTTCCCATAAAACCTAAAGCCGTCTCTAAAAACTGGGCTTTTGATAATCAGCTTCTTGAGCGGACAGTACGTTCTATTTGTGCCCAGACAAATGATAGTTTTAAACTTATCATAGTTTACAATGATCAACCGGAAATCAATTTTGTACATCCCAATATTTTCTTTTTACACTATTCTTTTCCCCCTGTAAAAGTAGATGAATTTGAAGACCTGGATTATGTATTGAAATATTATACCAAGGAATATGCTGAAAAAATGATGGATAAAGGAAAGAAAATCCATTACGGTTGTAAGCACGCAATTGAACTCGGCTGTAACTATCTGATGGGTGTAGATAGTGATGACTTGGTGAGTAATCAATTTGCCAAATTTGTTCATCAAAATTGCTGGTCAAATAAAGCGGGCTGGCGAATAAAGAAGGGGTTTATTTATGAAGAAGGATCCAAATATTTAGTTAAAAATTTGAATATTCAAAATCTAAATGGAAGTACCCATATTATCCGAAAGGACCTGATTACCATACCTGATTTTAAATCGAATTTGTTTTGGAATTTTAATTTATTTGAGTCTCACGGTTATACCTATCAAAGGTTAAAAGATTTTCACCAGGCTGTATTAGAAGATTATCCATTATTTGGAATCATATATATTGTCCATCAAAATAATTACTCTAATATTTTTCAAAAGACGTTTAAGTTGTCTATTAAAAATATTGTTAAAAATATTGTTAGAGGCGTTTTTTTATCTAATAATATTCGAAACGAATATAATTTATTTACAATTTCTAAATTATAATCCTGAAACGCCTCGCCATCATCACCACCCATCCCATTCAATACAATGCCCCTGTTTTTCAATATTTGAAACATAGGAATAAGATTTGTTCCAAAGTGTTTTATACCTGGGGCGAAACTGTGTTGAAAGAAAAGTATGACCCTGGTTTCGGTAAAGTCATTGATTGGGATATCCCTTTATTGGATGGTTACGATTATACATTTGTTCAAAATGTTTCCAGCAGACCCGGCTCTAATCATTTTAATGGCATTGATAATCCCTCTTTAATTCAAGAGATTGAATGTTGGTCACCAGATGCCTTATTGGTTTTTGGTTGGAGTTTTAAAAGTCATTTAAAACTGATGCGACACTTTAAGGGAAAAAAAGAAATTTATTTTCGTGGAGACTCTAATTTGCTGGATGAAACTTATCAAAATTCATTTAAAACTATACTCAGAAGATTTTTTTTACGTTTCGTATATCAATCTGTCGATAAGGCCCTTTACGTGGGTACCCATAATAGAAATTATTATTCTACCCATGGATTAAGGGATCAGCAACTAGTTTTTGCTCCACACGCAATCGATAACCAACGGTTTTCAAATGCTATCAATGCTGTTACTAGATTACAGATTGGAATCCCTTCCAGTGCTTTTGTGTTTTTATTTGCTGGCAAATTTGAAATTAAAAAAAATCCTCATTTGTTACTCGATGCTTTTGTTCAGATCGCTAATTCGAATTGTCATCTTTTGTTAGTAGGTAATGGCCCCCTTGAATCGGCTTTGAAATCAAAAGTAGCAAGTTTACCCCTTAGTGTGAGAAAAAGAATCCATTTTCTGCCATTTCAAAATCAGACATCAATTCCAGCTATATATCAATTATGCGATGTGTTTGTACTTCCTTCACAGGGTCCTGGCGAAACCTGGGGGCTTTCTATTAATGAAGCGATGGCATGCGCTAAGCCAGTTTTAGTGAGTGATCAATGCGGCGCTGCTGTTGATCTAGTAAAAAAGGGGAAGAACGGTTATATTTTTAAAAGCAATGACGGCTATGACCTTTTAAATAAAATGGAGGTTTTATTGGCTAATCATGATCATATTGGTGAGATGGGGGATCATTCTTATCAATTGATTCAACCCTGGAATTTTGATTCCGTTTGTTTAACTATTGAGCAATTACTTGTATAACCACCCTTTCTATAATATTTTTCATTTACCCTTTAGTTAGTAAATATTGAAATCTCTTTTTAATACATCTTTTAACTGGCCATTATTTTTAGGTGCTGCTATTGTAATTAGATTGTTATTTATTGGTATTAGTTGGACTTCTTATTTTGCCATTTTGTTATCGCTGCACCAGTTTATTTTACTATTTAATTCTATTGGTCATATTATCCCAATTCGATATTTGTTGGGGGCCTTTATGTGTGTGCAATTTTTTATAGGTCCTGTTTTGGCATATAATGGGTTGGATGAATACCAGTATATTCATTATAAAATGAGAATTCCAGAATCGGAGTATTTTGCCTATGCTATTCCCGCAGTTATTTCTTTTATTCTTGGTTTGCACATTTGGGCAGGAAAATTAAAGGGTGAAATTGTTAATGAAAAGCAAATTGTTTTTTTTGTAAATAAAAACCCTTCCTTACCCTATTGGTTTATTGTTATTGGTTTTGTATCAAGTATTGTCGCAGTTTTTTTTTCGGAGGATTTTACTTTTGTTTTTTATTTATTAGGGAGCTTGAAATTTATTGGACTATTTCTTTTAATAATCGGAGGTAATGAGTTAAAAATTTTACCACTGATATTAGTAATCAGTTCTATCGTTGGGTCGTCTTTGTTGAACGGCATGTTTCACGACTTGCTTATTTGGATAATATTTACTGGATGCATTTTTGCTATTAAATATAAATTTGATTTCAATTATAAAATAATAGCCTGTGCTGCATTTGTTTTCTTGGCCCTGATCATACAACTAATGAAATCTAGTTATCGTACTGCAACGGGTAGTGGTAATGAAGAAGTAGGGGTGGAAACCTTTTCAAAGTTGTATGAGGAGGAAAATTCTAATCAAGGTTTATTTAGTTTTGAACGATTGGCTCCTTCCACAGTTAGAATCAATCAGGGATTTATTATTACTAATATCATGTTTACTGTTCCTGCCCAGGTTCCTTTCTCCAATGGGGAAGAGATGTACCAGCTTTTTGAAGCCGGGGTATTACCCCGTTTTATGGCACCTAATAAATTAAAGGCAGGCGACAGGAGTATTTTTATGAAATATTCCGGCCTTAGAATTCGTTCCGGTACCTCTATGGGATTAAGCTCTTTGGGAGATGCCTATATTAATTATGGTCTTACTGGAGGTTGTATTTTTATGTTTTTATTAGGTGTATTTTACAATGCAATTTTATTGGTTTTTTATAAAAACAGCCAATTTTTTCCTGTGCTAATATTATGTACTTCTATTGTTTTTTACTACCCTATTCGCCCAGACTGTGAGTTACAAACCATTTTGGGGCATGTGCTCAAATCCTGTTTTTTAATATATTTAATGATTCAGTTTTTTAAAAATACATTTCGTTTTTCATTATCACCTACTTATTGAAAACTGTTTTTATTTCTATTGATTGGTTTCATCCGGCTTATAAAGCAGGTGGACCTGTGCAGTCCATTTCCAATTTGGTGGACCAATATTGTCATGAGCAGGTAAATTTTAAAATATTTTGTTCTAATACTGATTTCGACGGGATAGCTAACAACGGCGTTCCATTTGATGAGTGGTATCAATATAATCATTGTACACAGGTTTGGTATGCATCAAAAAAGACCCTTTCTATTGATTTAGTTAAACGTACAATCAACAATACTAACCCTGATATCATTTTTGTCATTGGTGTTTTCTCCTGGTATTTCAATTTGGTTCCTTTATTGTTTTGCCATTCCAAAATGAAAGTGATTTCTGTTAGGGGTATGTTGCACCCAGGTGCCCTCTCTCAGAAGTACTTTAAAAAACAACTATTCTTGGTTCTTTGTAGGTTCTTTAATTTTTCTTCTCGATATTATTTCCATGCAACGAATGTGAAGGAAAAGAGTTTTATACGGCAAGTATTTGGAAATCATTCTAGGGTTTATATTGCTGGAAATTTTCCTAGAGTATTTTCATTCCAGCCCGTTTCCCTAAAAAAAGCTAATAGCTTAAAAATGGTTTCTATCGCTTTAATAAGTGCGATGAAAAATATTGAGTTAGTATTGGATGCATTACAGTATTGTACTCGACAGGTAAGTTATGATATTTATGGTTCCATTAAAGAGGAAAAATATTGGCAGAATTGTTTGGATAAAATCAAATCCTTACCTTCTAATATCGTGGTGAATTATCATGGTGGATTGAATCCTTTAAAGGTTGAAAAAAGCCTTCAATTGTACGACTTGTTTATACTTCCTAGTAAAAGTGAGAATTTTGGCCATTCTATTTTTGAGGCGCTTTCAGCTGGTAAGCCAGTAATAACAAGTCATTTCACTCCATTTAATGACCTAAATAATCATTGTGCTGGGGCCAATGTATCATTAGACAATTTATCTGAAATAACCAAGTCGATTAATTTTTTTGCAGCGATGCCTCAGGAGGAATTTGTTAAATGGAATATTGGAGCCCGACAATTTGCCGCTTCTCGGATTGATCAGCAAGCGCTGAATCATCAGTATAACCAACTTTTTTTTAATCATTCTCTTCTTAATGCTTGATTGATTTTAATTGTATGCTTACAATCAATACCAATCGGACGTATATTAATTTCTTTGTTAAGTTTTTCTTTTCATTTTGTATATTATATTTTGGTACAAAAATTATTATTGGACTAACAGTTCCCGAAGGATATTACAGTTTTTATGTTGTTAATTACTTCAATTATCCAGCCGCTTTGCGCCTTTCTATTTTTAAAGGAACAAGTGTATTAGTTTCTTTATTTGGTTTTGAAACCCTTTCTAAAGATTTGTATCATATTTCATTTTTGCAGGGTAGGGGAATTCATTTAGTATATTCCTGTTTAGGG
>CANJDY010000044.1 GCA_947472635.1 Chitinophagaceae bacterium | reverse complement strand
TGGCAGGTGAAAAATAAAGCCCTCTTTGTTGTTCAATAGCAGACAAGGCTTCCTCCGAGTATTTTTTCCCTTGTACAATGTAAAACTGGCAACCACTGCTTGCCTTTTCAGCGTTATTGGTTCTAGCGGCAGCCAATGCTCCTTTTTTGTGAAACAGCGTAGAATCGAACTCTGCCGGTATAGTATACCCTACATCTCCCTTACCCAAGTGTTGATCGGATGATGCATTTTTACTTTCTGGGTCACCTCCCTGTATCATAAAGCCTGCAATTACCCTGTGAAAAAGTAGGCTGTCATAAAAATGGTTGTTGACCAATTTGGTAAAATTGTCGCGGTGAAGGGGTGTTTTATCATACAGCCTTACCACAATTACACCTGAATCAGTTGTTATTTTTATTCTTGTGCCAGCTATTTTGATGGGAGCTATTGCCAAGGCTGGTTTTTTGGTTACTGCCGGTTTTACAGAACTGGCAGGTTTTTTGGCGATTACTTTTTTTATAGCCTGAGCATTTGAATTAGCAGCACAGCATATAATTAGTAGGGTAAGAAAAAAATTACTTACAAAACGCATGGCAATTAGTTGTCTTTTTTAAAAAATTGATCAAAATAAAGTAGCACATGGTCCTTTAAAAAGTTTTCCTGTTCAAAAAGGTTAAATTCAGGCAGGGCTTTTAGTTGCTTAAAGTGCGGCCAACCTTCCTCGTCAAAGCCCTCCATTATGTAGTAACCACTAGGTAATAGCACGGTACAAACTGCAATGTGCATAAGGTCCTGTTTTTGTTCCTTGGTATATACCTGTTTGCCAGTGCCGAGTTCCTGAACACCGATTAAAAAAAGCACGCCATCCATATCCGGCTTAATTCCATAGGTTTCTTTCAGTTGAATGCGCAGCTTGAGCCATCGTATCTGTAAATCGTCTTTTGCATGTTGCATGCTGCAAATATAAATTTAAAACGGCCATTTGTAACGAGGGTATTTTAAATGGCTGGTAGGGGCAGCCGAAATCCATAATCGATATGTGCCATTTGGCTTGACCTTTCTTCCAATGGATAAAAGCTTTCGGTACTTAGGTGCAATAAAAAAAATCAAAATAGTACCTTTGTTGAAATTTTTTAAATAATGCTTCAAATTAGTTTTATACGCCAGCATACTGAATTGGTAAAAGAAAGGTTACACTTTCGGCATTATAGTGACATCGCTATCGTTGACCGAGTGGTGGAATTGGATGAGCAAGTACGCAACCTAAAAGTGGCTGCTGAAACGTTACAAGCAGAAATGAACCTGTCTAGCAAAGAAATTGGTGTATTGATGGGTAAGGGAGAAAAGGAGCTGGCAGAACAAAAAAAGCAACAAGTAGCCCTGCATAAAAATAGCATTCAGCAGTTAAATGAGCAATTGAGCGCCACAGAAAAGAACTTGCAGGATGAAATCATTAAACTGCCCAACCTACCTCATAGTTCTGTTTCAACCGGAAAAACTCCTGAAGACAATGAAGTGGTACGGGAGGGGGGAACCAAGCCAGTGTTGCCCTCAGCGGCAGTGCCTCATTGGGAGCTGATCAAACAGTACGACTTGGTAGATTTTGAAACGGGAGCTAAATTAACCGGAAGTGGTTTTCCTTTGTATAAGGGCAAGGGGGCTAAATTACAAAGGGCCCTGGTACAGTATTTTTTGGATTACAATATCGCTGCAGGGTATACAGAATACTTGCCTCCGTTGATGGTCAATGAAGCTTCTGCTTATGGTACCGGACAGCTTCCGGATAAAGAAGGACAAATGTATCATGCAACTGCAGACGGGCTTTATTTGATTCCCACGGCAGAAGTTCCGGTCACCAATATTTACCGCGACGAAATCGTTAGAGAGCAGGAACTTCCCATAAAAATGACGGCGTATACACCCTGCTTTAGAAGAGAAGCAGGAAGCTTTGGAAGTGATGTGCGAGGATTGAATCGCGTACACCAATTTGATAAAGTAGAGATTATTCAATTGGTAAAACCGGAAGGTAGCTATGCTGTTTTGGAGGCAATGGTATCACATGTAGAGCAATTGTTGATCCAATTGGAATTACCGTATCGCATTTTGCGTTTATGCGGTGGCGATATGAGTTTCACCAGCGCACTTACCTACGATTTTGAGGTATTTAGTGCAGCCCAGCAAAAATGGCTGGAAGTGAGCTCTGTCAGCAACTTTGAAACATTTCAGACTAACCGAATGAAAATACGCTACAAGGATGAGTTAGGTAAAACACAACTGTTACATTCCTTAAATGGGTCATCCCTTGCGCTACCGAGAATTGTAGCATCCTTGCTTGAAAACAACCAAACCGAATCGGGTATTCGATTACCAAAAGTATTGCATAGTTACTTCGGTGCGGAAGCTATTTAAAAGTTTTCACTTTCAGCAAAAAATATAAACGGACAACTCAAAAGGAACTTTATATTTTCGGCAGTTGCTTAATCCGCCGGTTCATAATGTAAAACCAAGCAGGGGGTATCAAAGCAAGAATCATACTGCCGGGATAACCAGTTGGCAATTGTGGTGCATCCGAATGATGTTGTAAAATTTGATATTTTCTGCTGGCAAGATAATGATGGTCACTATGCCGACTCAGTTCAAATAACATTAACCTTCCTAAAATATGGTTGCTATTCCAGCTATGATGTGGGAGGGTACGCTCGTATTTTCCAAGACCTGTGGCCTTGCGTTGTAATCCATAATGTTCTATATAATTTACCGTCTCTAACAATCCTATGCCGATGGCAGCAGCGCATAAAAAAAAGAGTGTTGCCATTTTTCCAAAGGTTAACAATAGGCATACTATCATTGCAATTTGTATAAGCTGCATTTGCAACATTTCATTTCTCCAATTCAATGGAGCTATACCTTTTTTCCTACAGTCAGCAGCAGCAATTTTCCAGGCAGACAGATAGGAGAAAACAATCGTGCGGAAATAAAAAAAGTATACCGGCTCATTGAATCGTGCACTACTTGGGTCTTCGGGAGTGGCTACATTTTTATGATGTCCTTTATTATGCTCAATAAAAAAGTGCATGTATAAGGAAGTCAGTAGGGAAGCTTTCGCCAGACTTTGTTCAAATCGACTGCTTCGGTGACCGAGCTCATGCCCGATATTGATTCCAAAAGTACCACACAATAAACCCATGGATAATACTCTGCCCGCGACTTCCCACCAGCTTACAATATCTTGTTGCATGGATTGCAAAAAAAAGAAGAGCGCTATAAATTGAAGTACGACAAATAAATACAGCATATAGTCATAGATCCTATTTTTTTTGGCCAGGTCTTCTTCGACTTCATTCATATTTTTCTCATTGGGCTTTATCAACAGCTCTACCATTGGAATGATTACCCAGGCATACAACATCGGCGACCAAGTTAGCCAGCCCTGGGTAGTGAAAGACACAAATGCCAATGCATAAATAGTAGCGGGGGAGAGGTATTTAAGGCTTTTGAAGTTCATACATTCTTTTTTATACATACAATTTAATTAACTTCCGCTGTATAATTGCATTCTTCTGGCAATTGCTTACGTATATTTATGAAGTACAATTAAACCTAATCGTTTAAAAGGAGTCTGTTATAGAATTCCATTCAATCTATTTATTTCAATGCGACCAACCAATCGGCTGAAAAGTCAACATCTTTTATGGAGAGCAGCATTTGGACCATCAGTGGCTTTGTCAGCAGAGTTGGATGAGGTATCTCCAAAAAAATTATGGAAGTCATTGGCTGCCTCATCTTTACAAAATCCAGAAAAAATCAATGTGGCATCCGATGGAACAACCGTCGTGATGGAAGCATTTAGGGTCAAGGGGCAGCTAGAAAAGCTTTCGATACAACAAAAGCGAACTATTCAAAAGCAATATAGGGAAGATCTCAAAAACCTGAATCTCCGCTGGATGGATGAAATGGTTCACTCTCAAGCGCAGTTCAGGGAAAAAATGAGTTTATTCTGGCATGGTCATTTTGCCTGTAGGGTAGTCAATATTTTTCAGCAGCAGCAATTATTGGATATTGTGCGAAGCGGTGCCATCGGAAAATTTGGAGATCTGCTTCGGGCTGTCAGTAAGAGTCCTGCCATGCTCCAGTTTTTAAATAATCAACAAAACAAAAAGCAACATCCCAATGAAAATTTTGCCAGGGAGGTGATGGAGTTGTTCACGATGGGGGCGGGGCATTATACAGAAAACGATGTAAAGGAGGCAGCAAGATCCTTTACAGGATGGGGTTTTAGCCAGAATGGGGAATTTGTATTTCGGGCTACTCAACATGATGTCGACAATAAATTTTTTTTGGGTAACACCGGCAATTACAATGGGGACGACATCATCGATATATTGTTGAAGCAAAAGCAAACAGCTTATTTTATCGCTAAAAAAATTTACCGCTATTTTGTAAATGAAATGGCAGACGAAAAAATAGTGGGGTGGCTAGCAGATCGATTTTATAAAAGCGACTATGATATATTGCAGTTAATGGAAGATATTTTTACCAGCGATTGGTTTTATGATGAAAAAAACATTGGTACAACTATCAAATCACCTGTGAGCCTGCTTGTTGGGATTCAACGAATGCTTCCCCTTGAATTTGACAACAATGCCAGTCCGGTATTATTTCAAAGAGCATTGGGGCAAGTGCTTTTTTATCCGCCCAATGTAGCAGGCTGGCCAGGAGGTAAAAATTGGATCAACAGTAGCACATTAATGATAAGGATGCGCATTCCGCAAATGATAACAGCAAATGAGCCAATCAATATTCGCCCTAAAAATGACGACGATGTAATGATGGGACAAATGGCCGGTCAGCTACCTGCTAAATCAAGGCGGAAAAACAGTTATGGAGGAAAATATAGTGCGGCCGAGGTGGATTGGAAAATACCTATAGCAGTATTTGAAAAGGTGGCTAGAGAAAATTTATTGATTTCAATTGCAGACAGGCTACTTCAAAACCCTAGCCGGGTGAGTGTCAAAGTGATGGGTAAATACCTAGATGCTGAAAGCAGAGAAAGTTATATAAAAACGGCCTTTATCTTTTTGATGGGTACGCCTGAGTACCAGTTGTGTTAGGGGTGCAATCCAGAAAATGCGCAGGCTGATTTATTTTATTGTGTAAATTTTTTCTCCTTTAGTGGAGATAGGGAGGTTTTTTATGGTGATTAAACGCAAAGATTTTTTACAAATTGGCTCATTGGCTACAGCATCTTGTATGCTGCCAAAATTCTTGCAGGCTTTTGAAAGACCCCAGTTGGTACCTCCTGGTAATAAGGTAGTGGTAGTCATTCAATTCAGTGGGGGAAACGACGGGTTGAATACGGTAGTTCCGATTAGCAATGACCTTTACTATAAATCAAGGCCAATGTTGGCAATAGGAAAGAATGCCGCTTTGTCTTTGACAGACGATGTAGGTTTGCATCCTGCATTGGGGGCTTTTAAAGAATTGTACGAGGAGGGGAATCTAGCAATTATGAACAGCGTAGGCTATCCAAATCCTGACCGCTCCCATTTTAGAAGTATGGACATCTGGCAAAGCGCCAGTAATAGCAATGAGTACCTTACTACTGGATGGATCGGGAGATTTTTGGATGCCCAATGTAAGGGTTGCGATAGGCCTACCCAAGTACTTGAAATGGATGATATCCTTAGTCTCGCACTAAAGGGCGCAAATAACAATGGGCTTGCATTGAAAGATCCTCAAAGATTATACGGCAGCAGCAACGAAAAGTTTTTTAGGGACGTCAGTAAAGATCATTACGCCGCAAATGAGTCAGCGGATTATCTCTATAAAACACTAAGTGGCACCTTAAGCAGTGCAGACTATATTTTTCAGCAAAGCAAGCTGCACCCTACTAATGAAATTTACCCTAGTACCGAATTAGGGAGGGATTTAAAAACTATTGCCTCACTTATTTTATCCGATATCAATACGAAAATTTACTATGTTTCATTGGGCAGTTTTGACACTCATGTGAATCAGGCGGCTCAGCAGAAAAAGTTATTCACCGAATTAAATGATGCCGTCAAAGCATTTACCACTGATTTGAAAAAGAACGGTCGTTTGGAAGATATATTGATGATGACATTCAGTGAATTTGGAAGAAGAGTATCTCAAAATGCCAGCGGCGGAACAGATCACGGCACCGCCAATAATATGTTTTTTATCGGAGGTGGATTAAAAGAAAAAGGCATTTTAAATCCAATGCCCAACCTTTCCGATCTCAATGAAGGAGACCTGAAACACCAGGTGGATTTCAAAGATATATATGCTACCGTTTTAAACAAATGGCTCCAAGCAGATGATAAATTAATATTAGGCAAGCAGCACGAGTATTTAAAGTTTATCTAAATTGAATATTACCATTCTGGCACTAGAAAAAATGCTGATTTCTACAAAATTTTTTCAATTAAAAAAGGGCGACTAACTCGTAGTCGCCCTTTTTTAGGATAATCGTTTATCGTATTATTTTTTTAATGCCGTCTTGTAAAGCATCCAACCCATTGTTGCAAAAAACAATACGCCCATCATAAAATATCCATACGTTCCCAGTATATCTGTCAGGGCATGTTCCATAGAGATTTTTTGTAAAAATTTATCTCCCGAATCACTGCCGGAAAGGAAAGCAATGATAACGCCTGCAACCGCACCTCCAGCAACAAGTCCTGTTGCAAATAAACTTCCCTTGCCTAATTCATCATCTTCCCCACTGGTTATTTTATTTTCTTTTTGCTTTTTGATATCAACAAGTCCTTTAATAGCACCACCGATAAAAATGGGCAAAGTGGTAGACAATGGCAGATAGGCGCCCACGGCAAAACTCAATGATTTAATATCACATAATTCCATTACTACGGCTAGAAAAACACCCACGAAAACATATTGCCAATCTAGGTTGAACGAAAGAATTCCCTTTATTAATGTAGCCATTAGGGTAGCTTGTGGTGCAGGGTATTTTTCGGTTCCTATTGCATGATGAATCCCTTGGCTTAGCATTTCGGCGGTAGGCCTGTCAAGGTACTTGATGGTAATGCCAATAACAATGGATGATACAATAGCACCAATAAATAATGCTATTTGCTGATTTCTGGGAGTTGCACCTACAATATACCCACTCTTTAAATCCTGTGAGGTGGCCCCCGCATTTGCCGCAGCAATACAGATCATACCACCAACTACCAATACAAGTGGTTCGTAGGCATGGCCTGTCCAGCCTACTGCCATAAAGATCAGGCTAGTTCCCATGACGGTTGCAATGGTCATACCGCTGATGGGATTATTGGATGAACCAATGAGCCCAACGATCCTAGATGAAACAGTGACAAATAGTGCCCCGAAAACAATCACCAAAATGCCGATTAATAATTTTTGTAAAATGCTGTCGCCCGGTACCTGGGGTAACAATGCAATTAAAGAAATCAATCCTAAACTTCCGAAACCAACTACTTTGATATCCAGGTCTTTTTCAGTTCTTACTACCCTATCGGTTTCGGCATCGGCAGATTTTTTCTTAATAGAACTAACACTTCCTTTAATGGACTTTACAATGGTAGGAATGGTTTTAAACAACGTGATGATTCCACCTGCAGCAACTGCACCTGCGCCTATTTGCCGGATAAAAGCATAATAGATAGCGGAGGGGTAATCATTAAAAGTATGGGTTGCTGCATTCCATCCTCCTTTGCCGCCATCATTTGCCAGGTTTGCTAGATAGCCCAATTTTACCAACTGGTTTGCAATGGTATCAGCAGGTACAATAGAAGATAAAAGTGGAATTAACACTAGCCAGCTCAATACACCTCCTGCTACCAAAACACCGGCAATGCGGGGGCCTATGATATAGCCTACCCCAAGGTATTCAGGCGTTATTTCACCACTTACCTGCGCCGAAGGGAAGAACTTATTCACTTGTTTGGTTACAAACAACGGTGTTTCAGCAATTACATGTAAAATCTTTTGCAGAATCGCATATCCAAAAGCAACACCCAATCCCCAAAATGCAGTTTTGGCAAAATCGCCTCCTTTTTCGCCGGCTTTTAAAACATCACCGCAGGCTGTTCCTTCGGGGTAGGGCAGTGTGTCATGCTCATTTACAATTAATGCTTTTCTTAGTGGGATCATTAATAATGTTCCCAGCATGCCACCAATAATTGCCAATATTAAAATGGTGAGATAATTAAAATAAGAAGCACTATCGGGGGATGACAGAAATAAAAATCCGGGTAAGGTAAAAGAAACGCCCGCTGCGATGCTTTCCCCGGCGCTTCCGGTGGTTTGTATAATATTATTTTCAAGAATGGTTGTCTTAAAGTATTTTCTTCCCAAAGTAATGGCGATTACCGCAATAGGAATTGAAGCAGAAACGGTTAATCCTGCTTTCAGAGCAAGGTATACTGTAGCGGCACCGAAAATTACGCCAAACAGGCTGCCTAATAAAATTGACTTTACAGTCAATTCTTTCATAATCGTTTGGGGGGAAACAAATGGGTAAAATTGTTTTTTATCAGACATGCATCAATGATTTTAGTGAAGGAAGGTAAATAAAAAGGCGATACAAAACTGTATCGCCTTTTTCCGAATTAAATAATATTAATGAGATCCCGTTTTGTCTTTTACTACTTGGTTCAATGATTTTAACCTGGAATAAATCAGTATACCGCCAATGAATGCGGCGACCACCAGTATTAAAAAAAACATTTTTTTATCAGTAAAATCATCCCAAAAACTAGTCATCACCCCAGCAATTTTACCTCCGATAGAGGTAGATAAAAACCATCCCCCCATCATCAATGCAGTTAACCTTGCGGGTGCCAATTTTGATACAAGTGACAACCCAATGGGGCTTAAAAATATTTCACTAATGGTGAATGCAAAGTAGGTGCCCCACAGCCAAGCAGGTGCAGCTTTGAATCCATAAATAGAAGGTACCGACATGATGGCAAATATCATTACCAGGGCCGAAAGGCCGGAAATAAATAATGCCATGGCAAATTTAGTTGCTGTTGCAGGCTCTTTCCCTCGCTTGCGCAAATAATCAAAGAGGGGTACAAAAATTAAGGTGAGTATAACAATAAATAAAGGATTGATGGATTGAAATAATTCAGTATTGACCAGTTTCACTTCTTTGCCCTGGGGCCATTGGTCTTTGGGTACATTATTAAAGTAAGGATCGGGGCCCATCACCTGAACTGCCTTTCCGCTCTCATCTTTTACATCTACAAGATATTCATTCACTTTATTTACCAGCCTAGGTGTATCTGTGACCTGCTGAAAAGGAAATAGTGTTCCCGTAAGTCTTTCGGTAGAGGCCGAGGCAGTTCTATCTGTATGTTTTTCTGCCCAAATAGTTAATCCGGTTGAGTTTTGATTATAAATGGTCCAGAAAATGATACTCACAGTAAAGATGAACAGTAAGGCACCGATACCTTTTTTATCCTGGCCTTCGGCTTTTACCCATAGCGAAATGTAAAATGCAATAATTGGTAAACAGGCAAAGATAAAAGCATCATTGGCTTGACTACCCATTACGGTGGTATGAAAAAGTGAACCTGGAACAATCCATCCTATAAAGGCCGCAATAAGGGCAGGTAAAAAAACATATCCAAGTATCTGTGAAAGAGACATGTCTTCTTTTTGTGCTGCCTTCTTAATATCGCCTTCTTTTATATGTTTGAGCGAGGAAGCTAACACTATCATCCCTATTATTAAACCAACGCCTGCCGCAGCAAAAGCATACCCCCATCCATATTTATTTCTCAGGTATGCTGCTACAAAATTGCATACAAAAGCACCAATATTAATCCCCATGTAAAAAATATTGTAGGCATTATCCTTTAGTGGTTTTAATTCATCTTTGTTATAAATATTACCTAGGAGCGTACTGATATTGGGCTTGAAAAAGCCATTGCCTACAATGATTAAACCCAACGATAAAAACATCGCAGTATCTCCCGGGAGCGAAAGGCAAAAATAGCCGGCTGCCATCAAAATGCCGCCTAAAAAAATTGACTTAATATATCCAAGGTACCTGTCGGCAATTAGACCACCAATAAATGGAGTTAGGTAAACCAGTGCGATAAAACTGCCCACTAAATCCGCACCTATTTTGCCAGAAAACCCTTTACCGCCGGTGGTGGTATCTGTTAAGTATAGAAATAAAATACCCACCATTAAATAATAAGCAAACCTTTCCCACATTTCTGTGAAAAATAGTACATACAATGCTTTTGGGTGTTTGCCGGTTTTTGCCATTTCTGTCATATAGTTTTATTTTGCTTTTAATAAATGATATTGTCCCTCAAAGTAGTACATTTCCTATTACCAACTCTAAAGCAATCTATACAATTTTGAAAATTGAGCCATCTATTTCAATGCTATTTTTTAAAATTTTATGGTAAACTGTTTCAGGAACTTTAATTTCGTCCTTTTAAAAGCATTATTAAGTAACATTTCCAACCCGTTTTATTCATGAATATCTTACTAATCGGCAGCGGTGGCAGAGAACATACATTGGCATGGAAACTCAAGCAAAGCGCTTTGTGTGACCAATTATTTATTGCACCAGGCAATGCAGGTACTGCACAAGTGGGGGTTAATGTACCCATTACCACTACTGATTTTGAAGGGTTAACCTCTTTTTGCTTGGAGAATAAGGTTGAAATGCTAGTAGTTGGTCCTGAGGACCCCTTGGTGAAGGGAATCTATGATTATTTCAAAGCCAATCCCCTTACAATGGCTATTCATGTTATCGGGCCATCAAAAGAGGCTTCCCGTTTGGAGGGGAGTAAAGCGTATGCCAAAGCGTTTATGGATCGCCACCAAATTCCTACTGCTGCCTACCGGGAGTTTGATGCAACCAATTTTGAAGAAGGAATCAATTATATTTCCAAGCATTTGTTGCCCATTGTGTTGAAAGCAGATGGACTGGCCGCAGGAAAAGGCGTGGTTATTTGCTCAAGCCATGCAGAAGCATTATTGGAGTTTGAGCAGATGATCCAGCAAGCCAAGTTTGGCGAATCTGGCAAAAGAGTGGTGATTGAGCAGTTTTTGGATGGAATCGAGTTGAGCATGTTCGTACTTACGGATGGGAAAAATTACTTGTTGCTTCCCGAGGCAAAGGATTATAAAAGAATCGGCACAGGAGATAGAGGCCTTAATACCGGCGGAATGGGTGCTGTTAGCCCTGTGCCATTTGTTAATGAGGCGTATCTCCAAAAAGTGAGAAAGACGATAATAGAGCCTACCATCGCAGGCTTACAGGCAGAAAAGCTAGAATATAAAGGAGTCGTTTTTATTGGACTAATCAATGTAGCGGGGGAGCCAATGGTAATAGAATACAATTGCAGGTTTGGGGATCCCGAAACGGAGGTAATCATCCCAAGGATTGAAAATGACCTAGTCGAAATCTTTCTAGCTACCTCCCAGCAAAAACTTGATGAAATCACTATCAAAACCAGTCCGATGGCTGCAGTGACCGTAGTAGCGGTGAGTGGCGGATACCCAAGTGAGTATGCCATTGGCAAAGAAATACTGGGCCTATCGGATGCTGAGCTGGCTGGGACCATCGTTTTCCATTCAGGCACCATCCAAGAGGGAGAAAAAGTGCTAACCAACGGGGGTAGGGTATTGGCTGTAACCAGCTCTGGTACTAGTATTTCGGAAGCCTCTGCCCAGTCAAATCGGATGCTTGAAAAAATTTGTTATGATGGAATTTACTTTCGAGATGACATTGGATATGAATTTAGATAGTCTTGTAATTCCTGCTTTTGATTGAATGATTGTAGCGGGGGGTGGTTATGCAGTAAGCTGCCGACTCAATTAGGTGCATTTTGAGGCGATCAAAAAAATGCAAAAACATCACCCCTTTTAACAAAAGGGGAGGCTTCAAATAAAAAATTTAAAAACTACAATCAGCAAGCCGAAAATTATAAACCTTCACTCTCCATAAAATATTGAAAAATAAAGGGGTTACCGTTGTTAATTCAAATAATTTACTCCAACTTTGCTTCATTCTTTACTTTTGATTTTTCTCTATAAAAATTATGGGCCTTTTTAATTTTTTTAC
>CANJDY010000043.1 GCA_947472635.1 Chitinophagaceae bacterium | reverse complement strand
GATAAAAAACGATTGGTATAGGCCAGCATCAACAAGGTGATAGCCGGAAAAAGTAAAGCGGGGGTATTGATGGATATTTCTAACATGCACTGAAATTACACCACAAATTGCTTCAATGTATCAATTCCACCTTATAAATTAGCAGGACTATGCAATACATGTTTATTCCTTTTAGCGATGTATTTACCATAGCCATATCCTATGGCAAAGCCCAGTGGAAAATCAGAAGCCCAATGTACACCATTGTTGACCATGGAAAGGCTTAATAATCCTGCTATGCTATAGCCGAGAGGCTTTATCCAGCGTTTTCGGGGATAATTTTCAGACACGATGGTAATGGCACTTACAAAAGTTGCCAGATGGCCTGATGGAAAGGCATCATAAACCGGCTTATGATTTTGAAAATTACTCATTGTTGGGAATGGTCTCCAGCGTCCACCCGCCACCGTTGCATCCGAAGGGTTTTCCCTTCCAGTACTATATTTAATTAATTGGGTACCTACCCCAAGCGCCAGAAATGATTCCACCAGCTGGCTGGCCGTTTGTAATGCCCTTGGATCTTTTTTGATTTTACCTGCAATGAGAAAACCTGCAGCCATATAAACTACCGATGACCCTTGTCCCAAATTATAAAATGCAGTATTGATATTTTTGGGCCACTTCATTAAAATAGTATTTTTACCAAATAGCTTTACCTGTATCAATGGAGCCAGTGACTCCCTCCCAGCAATACCATGGTTATTTCCAAAGCTTTGAACACCGTTTGTAATGCGTTGGTCAAGTAACAGCAACAATCCAGTAGAGGCCGCTACAACACCCAATTTACATAAATTCTCCTTTTTGAAAGAATGCCCAATATAACCGATTGCATCCGCTGGTATATGGGTAACGAAATCGAATGTTCTAGGTTTTTTACAGGTAAAAGAATCACCGCCCTTTTCAAAATAGATGGGCTGCTTTGAAAGCGAGAAAATACTGTTTCGAGCAACGGGAATTGTATCCACTATGGCTTGAGCGCCAACGAAAAAAGGAAGCAGCATAATTAGCAGACCAACACATTTCTTTATCATAACAAAGCGGGAGTTGGTTTTTTATTTGGATGATATTTTTTATCCATCCATTTTTCCGCTTTATAAGATAGCCAGGCACTCCCTGCTCCTACTACTGCTCCTGCCAGCACATCTGAAGGATAATGAACTCCTTGGTACATTCTTGCATAGCCTACGGTAGCAGCGTACAAATAAGAAGGAACTATTACATACCATTTTGGGAAAAGCAAACTAAGGGAAGTGGCCGTACAAAAAGCAGCAGAAGTATGCCCAGAAGGAAAAGAATAGCTACCTCCTACATCTCTCTTTACTATAAAAGGATACGTTTCAAAAGGTCTATCACGTTGTATAATTCGCTTCATGCCCTGGGTAACAATGCTCGATACGACAAACCCTCCTGCTACATAAAGCGCCTCTTTTTGCAATTGCTTATCATGGTGGATTAAACCAGCAGTAAGCAAGCCCACCGGAGCTGCAATATTGAAAATTGTTACACTTTCTGCGGTTCCCTTAAAGAAATTATTTTTAAAACTAGTTTCCGATTGATTGATTGATTTCAATAGATTAATATCCGCATTTTGCGCCAAAGCATGCAATGAGCAGCAGCTGACAAAGAAAATAATACCTATTTTTTTAAAATACATAGTAATCTAATTGATAATTAAAGACTGCAAGTTAACTGCTTAGATTGGTAAAAATTTGTTTAGCCAGTCAATTCCTCCTTTCTGACAAAAGGAGTAACTACTCAATTTTCATTTTACTATAAAGTTTAATGGAATAGTAACTTTTACACTAAAATTGCGCCCCATATTAAATACCCCCATTCTGCCGGTAACCCTATTTTCGGAGGCATATTTTAATCGGCTCAAATGATTTTGATATGCTACATCTCCTAGATTGCTCCCCACCAAATTTAGGGTAAATAAAGTAACGCCTTTATTGGAAACGAAGTCGGCTCCTAATGCTGTATTTAGTAAGGTATAGGCAGCAGTTGCTGTTTCTGTATTGTAGGCAGAAAAAATGTTTTTCTGAGCAAATGTATTATCTAATTCAAGTTTCATGTAAAAATTTCGAATAGCTTTCTTGTATTTTTTAACATCGACTCTGCATTCGGTAATTAAACGTGGTGCGGGAATAAATGGTAAAAAATTTGAACCCGAAACGGCCTCACTCAAACGTCCGGTAACCAACGAAAATACATTTTGAATATGCAACCAATCCAATGGATGGGGATGAATATCGATAGAAGCTTCCAATCCATAGAGACTGGCTTTTCGTTGATCAAATTTAAATGCATCCAACATTTTTCCATTCACATTCACTATTGAGTCTCCACCCCTGATAGCCTGCAATTTTCTATAAAAAATAAAATTTTGAAAGCTATTATTATAAGCAGCAACTCCTACCGAAATATGTTCGGTATTAAAATCAACGCTGGCATCCAATTGCGTACTAGTTTCACTTTTTAAATGTGCATCCCCATATTCGTAACGAATGGTACCTTCATGTGCCCCGTTGGAAGCAAGTTCGGATATACTAGGCGCCCTAAAACCCCTTGCTAGATTTAATTTAAAAACCAGCTGACTTGTTAATTCAGCGGCCATTCCCACACTCCCGGAGAAATTACCAAAAGATGTATGAAAGCCAGCACCCTTTACATTGATTCCGTCTAATAAATCTTTCGACTGAATACTGCGATTGTCATAACGAGTACCACCACTTACTGTTACTTTATGAATTGTTTTTTTTGTGAAAAAATAAGTACCTATATCAAACAAATGATAATCTGGTATTAACTGTTCCATTCCTTTATTAGCATTTTTTTGGTCCATCCCATTAATCCCAATGGATGTGGTCCAGCCATTGATTTCCTTGTAATGAAATTGTGCGGTATAAGTAATGGTTTTTAAATCGAAGTAGAGGGCGTTTTCCTTAGGATTATCTACATTACCAAATTCCTGTCGCTGATTTTGCTGATAGCCAATATTGAAAGTCAATCGATTTTTTCCTAGTTGAATGCTGTTATCCAGCGCCAATTTATTATGTCTTATGTTTTGATAGGGGATTTGAGAATTGGTACTACTAAAGTCTTCCGCTGAAGCCCTTGCTTCACCGCCACCAACAATCGGTTTTATAAAATATCCTTGAGCGTCCCTTTCGCCCTCTACCAACCCTGCTTTTAAATTAAAACTACTGAATAATAAATGACTGAATCCCCAGCTACCATTGTATCCGGCATAGCCTCCGTAATTATTTTGATTGTATTTTGAATTAAAAACTTTCCCATCATATTTGTTCTGATAATCGGCAGCTGCCAATGTAGAACCATACACATTCCAGTTAATACCTTGTAAATTTCCAGCGATATTTGCATTCAGCGTTCTTGCATGATTGTTAGTCTGGTAATTGGTAAATATATTCGCCTTCACCGTATTGTTTTCGACTGGCACATTGGTGATAATATTAATTACGCCAGCCATTGCATCACTGCCGTAAATAAGCGATGCGGGACCTTTCAAAATTTCCACTTTATTTACACTGGATTCATCAATTTCAATTCCATGCTCATCCCCCCATTGCTGACCTTCTTGGCGAACTCCATCGTTAATGGTCAATACCCGATTATACCCCAATCCACGTATCACCGGTTTTGAGATGGCCGGACCTGTTGACATACTCGATACACCAGGCCGCTTGGCTAGTGCCTCAATGATATTACTCGAAGCGGTTTGCGCCAGATCTTGCTTTCTTAGTACAGCTACTTGAAAAGGTACTTTTTTTAATTGCGTGGCGCCACTTACCCCTGTTACAATTACTGCATTATTTTCCACCACCGATTCGAAAAGAAAATACTCTTTTTTTGTATCGATGAGTAAATTAATATTGTCGACAATGGTGGTATAACCCACATGAGATATTTCCACCAGATGCCTTCCAATAGCAAGACCATTGATTTCGAAATACCCAGCAGCATTGGTAATCGCCCCGGTTTTGATATCTGCCAGATAAACAGAAACGCCTGGCATGGGTGCATTGGTTTTGGCATCTGTTATGGTGCCTGAAAAATTCACTTTTAATAAATCGTGCATCACACTAACAGAAATTAACCCTTTTGCTGTAGCAGGAACTGTTGTAAAACATAGTAAAGCAAGGATGAATAAACCTTGAAATAATTTCATTATGGTAAATTGAAAATGGACCGAAAATAAAAGAAACCACCTCGACATGTGAGGGTAAAAAACTAAGCATTTACGGGAGGCCCCCTCAGCGAAAAGAAAGATGGGCGCTGAGTAAACAGAATACTTGCAAGCGAAGAAGAAAATCCAGCAACTACAATGGGTAGCTGCAAATGCAAATTGCCAGCTGGAATGGCGAAGGCCGATTCAATAACAAAATGGTCGCACTGACAATGAATTCCCTCTTGTACTACTTGAGGATTATCGCTGCTTGCCAATATACCATTCGAATAATCTTTGTGATTGGCGAATGCATCATGCAATAATTGTATGGGTGCATTCCCCACTACAAAAAGCAATAGGAGCAGAAGGGCAGCAATTTTTGATATGAGGTTGTTTTTAAACAAAGTTATAAATTGTAACTATGTTGCAAATTAAATACTTATTTAATAAATAACAGAAAAAATATTTGAACAGCTATTTTTTTGTACATTTATTCATTATGAAAAACCTGACATTTTTAATTGCCGCAGTTCTATTTTCAGGTTTTTTTGCAAGTTGCAAAAAAACAGATTCGGCACCTGCAGCGCCTGACCCTTGCTTAACAACAGTAATTAATCCGCTAGCCAATCTAACACATACTATCACTGGACAATCACTTGGTACCATCACACTCACCGCTCCTATAGGCTCTGACTATATGTACAGTATTGGTGGCACAACCTATCAACCTTCTACCAACTTTTTTAACTTAACTGCGGGAAGTTATACCCTTATAGCAAAAAATGCAGCTGGGTGCTCAGGAAAGATTACCCTCAAAATAAATGGATTGGGAGCAAAATTTTATGCTGTAAGAACCCTGGTTAATGGATATTGCGGCCCCTGTCATTTGAATGGCTCAGTAAGTGGCAGTAAAAATTTTGATGACGACAATTCAATTCTTTCATCTTGGGAAAGGATCAAAATAAGGACGGTGGATGGCAACCCGACATTTATGCCACAAGTAGGGCAACTTACTGCTTTGGACAAACAAAAAATTGTGGATTGGGTAAATGCAGGTCACAAGATTACTGACTAAAAAATTGGTATACCCGCTACAAGATCCCTATCAAGCGGTACACATGGAAGCAACTGATTCCTGAATCCCTTTTTATCTAACTTTCATCATCGGCCTAATTTGCTGGGTAACGCCATTTTGCAATCGGGCATAATATAAACCACTCGGTAAATGAGAAGCATCAAAAGTAATGGATTGCTTAGTAGTACTATCCACTGGATAATCTTTTTCTAACAAGTTTGCGATCAATCTGCCGGTATTATCCATAATCTGTATCAAGGTATGTCCACCATCCGTAGTAAATTCAATGGTGGTAGAATTACTGAAAGGATTTGGATAATTGGTAATCAAACTATTGCCGGAGTTGTTGGGTACAGCCGAATTACACAGACCTGCCTTAATCAATGGTAAATCCTGCAACTGCCCATTGATGGTGGGAGGAAACAAACCCTTCACTGTTTCTTTTGGGATACAGAACCACTTTTCCAGCAAAGTAGAATAGATGCTTCGAAAATCATATTGCATGGGCACATTGTCTCCTACCAAAGCTACCGGCTGAATTGCAGGGTTATCACCTAATACACCTCCCTGGACTGCCTTGCCAAAAACAAACATTGGTGCCGCAGCTCCATGGTCCGTTCCTACACTACTGTTACTTTTAATTCGTCGGCCAAATTCGCTGAAAGTCATACCTACTACCCTATCTTCAATACCTAAATAAACAAGATCATCTTGAAATGCTTTGATAGCACTACTAACCCTTCCAAGTAAAGTAGCATGACCACCAATGGTTGTATCGGTGGTAGTGGTTTGTAAACTATGCGTATCAAATCCACCGGTAGTAACCATATAAACCCTTGTCTTTAATCCACCCTTAATAAGCCTAGCAACAATTTTTAATTGATCGGCCAACGTATTACCGGAGGGGTAAGGATTTTGTACGGTTACTTTTGCATTTGCCGCAGTTATTGATCCTGCATATTGCTGAGTTTGCCTGGCAACATTTCGAATAAAACTCAATTCTTTTCCTGCCTTGGTAGCGGGCACTGGATCACTCGTGCCATTTACCAGTTGATAAAATGAAGATGCACTGGTAATACTCATGGCCATATTAACACTTGGCCCCTGAGAAGCTAATGATGCAGTTGAACCAATCTGAATAGCCAGCGGATCTAACATACTAGTATTGGGATAACCTTTTGGAAAATTTGGATATTCATAATTAAGGTATCTTCCAACCCAACCGGTATATACTTCCTGGTTGCTATTACTAGCCGTCATCCAAATATCAGTAGCCCGAAAATGAGAAAAGTTAGGTTGAGGATAACCTACTGCTTGTATCACTTTTAATTTCGTTTCATTATACATGGATTGAAGGCCCGTCATACTTGGATGGAGGCCCGTATTGGAATATCCATTTAAGGTCAATATTTTATTTTCAGGGATGGCAATATTAGTCCGAGCTGCATTATACAGCCCATAGGTACTAATGGGTATCACCATATTTAAACCATCATTACCACCGGACAGCTGAATGATAACCAACACATGATCGGTATCAGTGCCATTTCCAATTAACGCTTTTACCAACGGGGAATTTTCATTGAAAGCCTTTAAAGAATACCCACTGATAAAAGCTGGCAAGGTAACTGCTACAGATTTTTCTAAAAATTCTCTGCGTTTCATGTGTCTATTTTTATTTTTTAGTCAACTATAAACCAACAATAGTAGTGCCTATGGCTAAGAAAATCGTTTACTTGTAACAGTTTTAAAATAGATTTCTATTTAAAATTATTATAGTACCATTTGAAAAAATTAGCTCAATTGATATTCACTCAAGTTCATCAGATACCTAAACAAATCTTTCAAGCGGGTATTCACAATATTATAATTGGCAACTATCGGATTGGCAATATAATCAGCCCATGCATTTGTCCAATAATAATCATACTGCTGGTTACTTAGCAATAACTGAGTCTTCATTTGCTGCTTCACTTGGGGCGACACACTCATCCGATAAATATACTTGATCGTATCATCAATCAAATCATTTGGATTTCCGGGATTGGGCAAAGTTTTGGCAAACGCAATAAAATCAAATTGCATCTTAAAAGTATTTCTTGTGTAGCCCGAGTTGGTCATGGTATCGGTATACTGATTTCTCTTAGGCAAAGAGTCGGAGGATATCCAAATTTCATGAAACAAAGGTTCTTGATAATATGCGGGCATCCCTGCTACATTTGGAGGGTCATGCAAGTTGAGTCCCTGATTGTTCATTAAGGAATATAAGGTATTCCAATGGCCATAACAAGTATCCCAATCACTTGCCAATGGCATGGTTACAGAAAACTCTCTCATTGCACCAATTACCAAATCAGCCGGTGACTTAATAACACAACCTTGATTGAGTAAATCAAAAAAGTGTTCGCTTTTGAAAAGCGCAGATAAAACGGGTTGGATATCATAATTGCTATTACGAAAAATATCTGCTAGTGGTGCGATTACATTGTTTTCTGTGGTGGCATCAATTTCATAGTACACAAACCAACGATACAACTTTCTTACCATAAATTTGGCAACTTCACCTTGTGCAAAAATCATCGTAAGCAGATCATCCAACTCCATGTCTCCAGCAGTAGCACCTGTTCTGCCGGCAATAAGGGTATTGTTGTAAAATGAAGAAAACTGCTTGCTTACAGCACTGTGTTTGGTGGAATCAAAATAGCTTTGATAAGTTGTAGCATTAATACGCCATCCAGTTAAAGCCTTAGCCGCTTCCTTTACATCCTGCTCAGTATATTGACTAGCCGGGCCTTTGCCAATTGTAAATAACTCCTGTAATTCACGGCCATAATTTTCATCGGGAGCAGTTGAGGTACTTAAATATCCATTCAAATATTTAAGCATGGAAGAATCGATTGTAATAGCCCTTACTAGTTGTTTAAAATTACCCAAACAATACTGACGAATCAGGCTATGCTGCTGGTAAATCCAATTAGCATTGGCAACATCATCCGCCTCATTTCCAAAATGATTAATCCATAGAAAAATCATTTTTTCGCGAATGCTTCTGTCCTGGTTAATCATCACGCCGGTCCACCATTTTTTATAGCTTGCAATACGTTGACTTTGAACGGTACCATCACTGTTGATATCAGTAACCCAGGTGGTTCCTTGCAAGATATTAGTATCCGGCTTAGCTCCTACGGTAGCCGTAGTCAAGTATTCTTTTATTGGGGGTGTGGGGTTAGGAGCGAGTGGAGCAAGTAACTCATCCACCGACTGGCTCATCGTTCGGGTGGAAAAATAATCAACATCCAATTTTTTAGCACCAAACATGGTTCGCTTTAGCAAGTGGATTACTTCATTAGAGGTCCAAGGCCCTGCATAAGGGTTGATGCCACTCATAACCCTGCTGGGCGAAACAGCTTCTACGTCTTCCAATGCAGTCACTGAAGGGTTGGTAAGAAAATCGCTTTCATTCATAGCGCTTTGATATTGGATGTGAGTAAAATAAACTGCTACTAAAAGATTTTTTTTTCAAATTTCTTTTGAGGTATAATTTTTATAAAGTTAAAATCAATAGCATTTACAATCGGTCAGTTTATACTTTAATAAAGTTAGCAGTATTAGTCGATATTTTCAATTATAGCTGCAATTCCTTGTCCTCCTCCTACGCAAGCCGTAACAATTCCGTATTTTTTTTGCAACCTTTTCATATCATTCACCAACTGAATGGTGAGCTTGCAACCGGTACATCCCAATGGATGGCCCAATGCAATGGCTCCCCCATTAATATTTACCCTCGCAGCATCCAATTCTAGCGTACGAATAACTGCCAATGACTGAGAAGCAAATGCCTCGTTGAGTTCAAACAAATCTATCTCATCGAGTCTCATTCCTGCCTGCCTTAATACTTTTGGTATCGCCTCTACTGGACCGATTCCCATTAAACGTGGGTGTACACCCGCACTGGCACAATTTACCAATCTTGCTATTGGCTTCAATCCCAACTCTTGAATCATCCTTTCACTCATAACAATTACAAATGCTGCACCGTCACTGGTTTGAGAACTATTACCTGCTGTAACAGTGCCCCCTAGGGAAAATGCAGGCTTTAATTTAGCCAAGCCTTCCAATGAGGTATCGGCTCTTACTCCCTCATCTGTATCCACGGTATAATTTCTTTTTTGCTTTTTCCCTTTGGCATCCAAATACACTTCTTCAATTTCAATTGGAAGTATTCCTGATTTGAAATACCCTTCCTTAATGGCATTCCCGGCTTTTAGATGGCTTTGGTAACTGAATGCATCCTGGTCTTCCCTACTCACCTTGTATTCAATGGCTACCGCTTCTGCAGTTAATCCCATGCCGACATAATAATCCGGGTTATCTTTGGCAATAGAATAGGCAGGTGAAGTCTTCCAGCCTGCCGTTGGCACCATACTCATACTTTCTACCCCACCAGCGATGATACATTCCGCCATACCAGTCCTGATTTTTGCTGTTGCAATGGCAATACTTTCCAATCCGCTAGCGCAATACCGATTGATAGTAATACCCGGAGCATGAATTCCTATCGCTTGAGCAGAAATCATTCGCCCTACCTGTAACCCTTGTTCCGCCTCAGGAACTGCATTGCCAACAATTACATCATCAATTCGCTTTACATCCAACTGGGGTACACTCGCTAACAATCCCCTGATCAGGTCAATAGCCAGGTCATCGGGCCTCGTAAACCTAAAAGCTCCCTTTTTACTTTTGGTAACGGCTGTCCGAAATCCCGCTACTATATAAGCTTCCTGCATATGCTATAATTTGATGGTTTTGAAATGATGCCAATTCGGGCTATGTGCTAATAGTTGTTTATGCAACTTTCTATACCAAAGTTATAAATTCTAAGGGAAAACAAAAAACTGATTCCAGTAACCTAATTTTGCACCAATATGTACACAATTATTCGAACCATTTTATTTGCTTTTAACCCGGAATGGGTGCATTATTTTTCAATGAACGGATTGAAATTTCTATGTAAGCTTCCCTTCGGAAAAACCCTATTAACAGCTGCTTTCAAACCTTCAGGAGACCATTTAAAAACCAACTGCATTGGAATTAGCTTCCCCAACCCCGTTGGACTAGGTGCCGGATTTGATAAAAATGCCCGATACCTCAATGAACTAGAAGCATTGGGATTTGGATTTGTTGAAATTGGTACTGTTACCCCTGTGGCACAGGCTGGTAATGACAAACCAAGACTATTTCGACTGCCAAAAGATAAAGCCCTGATTAATCGGATGGGATTTAACAATGATGGGGTGGAGGTAATTAAGGAGCGTCTTCGGAAATGGAACCTGCTGGTAGCAAAAAAAAATCATACCTCAAATAACCAGCGGCTGATTGTGGGTGGCAATATTGGAAAAAATAAAATAACTCCCAATGAAGATGCCTGGAGGGATTATGTAATTTGCTTCAATGCATTGCATGACTTCGTAGATTATTTTGTTGTAAATGTGAGTTCTCCCAACACCCCTGGTTTGAGAGCGTTGCAAGAGAAAGAATCTTTGAGGAAAATTTTAACGGAATTACAAAATCAAAATAAACAATTTAAAATCCAAAAACCGATTTTATTAAAAATTGCTCCAGACCTTACTGTTGAACAAATAGATGATGTAATTGCGCTGGCAATGGAAATAAAACTGGATGGACTTGTTGCAGCCAATACCACTATTAGCAGAACCCAACTATTAACATCCGATGCCCAACTAGAAACCATTGGTGCCGGTGGTTTGAGCGGTCAGCCAGTAAAACAAAAAAGTACTGCAATCGTTCTATACATTCATGAAAAAACGAACGGCCAACTTCCTATTATTGGAAGTGGAGGTGTCTTTACTGGTGCCGATGCTCAAGAAAAACTTGCTGCGGGTGCCAGTTTGGTGCAACTATGGACCGGTTTTGTATATGAAGGACCTTCCATTGTAAAAAAAATATGCAGGTATCTAACGAAAAATTAATTAGCTGTGTCTTTGGTCAATGGAAGGGCTTCGAGCGGAATAAAAAATATAGCTTTCTTAAAAAAGAATCAACGTAATTTTTTAAACATTATTTTTGCAACATGGATTATTTATTTACCTCAGAGAGTTTGATTAGCTTTTTTATTTTAGTGGTACTAGAAGTGGTGCTGGGAATTGACAATGTAATTTTTGTAAGCATTATTCTAAACCGGCTTCAAAAAAAAACAGACCAATTAAAAGCCCGCCGCTTATGGATGATTACCGGTATTTTATCCCGCAGTTTACTTCTGATGGGCCTCGGATGGCTACTTTCCCAAAAAGGAAAATCAGTGATTACTATATTTGATAAAGGATTCGATTTGGCCAGTATCGTAATGTTGCTGGGTGGTCTTTTTTTAATCTATAAATCGGTAAGGGAGATTCATGAAAAACTAGAGGGAGAAGACCCCAACGGAAACATTCAAACTAAAAAAGGCATTGGAATAAGTAAGGCTATCGGTCAAATCATTTTGATTGATGCTGTATTTTCATTTGATAGTATTATTACAGCCGGTGGCACAGCAAAACATGTTGAAATAATGATAGCAGCCGTTGTAATTGCCATGATGGTGATGTTTTTATTCAGTCCAAAAATTGCTGCATTTATTCACCAGCACCCTACCCTAAAAATGCTGGCACTATCTTTTTTGGTAATGATTGGATTGAGTTTAATCATGGAAGGATGGGACTCGGAAACTGCAGAAAAAATGCAGCTTAAAAATTATATCTATTTCGGAATGGCCTTTTCTTTTATCGTTGAATTACTCAATATGACCATGATAAAAAAAGT
>CANJDY010000042.1 GCA_947472635.1 Chitinophagaceae bacterium | reverse complement strand
GTGAACACCGTTAAAAGTGGCTCAGTTTCGCCTGAATGTCAGGTCGCCATCTACAAAAGGTGGCTCAGTTTGCGTGGAATTTTTTGAAAACCACCCAATTTTAATCCTAAAATACCCTTCCAGCGGGTGGCTCAGTTTCGCCTGAATGTCAGGTCGCCATCTACAAAAGGTGGCTCAGTTTGCGTGGAATTTTTTGAAAACCACCCAATTTTAATCCTAAAATACCCTTACAGCGGGTGGCTCAGTTTCAGCGGAATAGTGGCTCAGTTTGCGTGGAATATGCAGGAAATGAAGCAAACTAATCAACAATACATCTAAATAGTCTTTCCTTCTTTGATAAACTCTTTTTTGATACCGTTGATGATATCAATTTTCTTTATAAAAGTATCATTTCGTTTTAAAGCTTTCAGAGAACAATAGCGAACAACATTAATAATAGATCCGCCCGCTATTTCATATTTATCTGCAATTTCTTCCAAATGAACATTTTTTTCAAAAGAAGATTTTGTAGAAAAGGCCTTACTCCATAATATTTCTCGTTGTTTTGCATCCGGCATTGTAAAGTAAACCATATTTTGAAAACGTCTAGAAAAAGCATCGTCTAAATTCGCTTTCAAATTAGTTGCTAACACAATTATACCCGGAAAATCTTCAATTTTTTGCAATAAATAGGAAACTTCCTGGTTTGCAAATCGATCATTTGAACTAGAAGTCTGGGTTCTTTTACCAAAAAGTGCATCTGCTTCATCAAAAAACAAAATCCAATTTTTATTCATGGCTTGATCAAATACTTTACCCAAATTCTTTTCAGTTTCTCCAATATATTTCGATACAATCATCGATAAATCAATTCGATATACATCCATATTAGAAAACTTTCCAAGTAAACAAGCAGTCAAAGTTTTACCAGTTCCTGGAGGGCCGAAAAACAAAGCTCTATAACCTGGTTTAATTTTTTTCTTTAATCCCCAATCATTTAACAAAACACTACCGTGAGCTATCCAATCCTTAATTTCATCCAACTCATCCAACACCTCATCTGATACAACCAAATCCGACCAATCAAGATTGGTATCGATCAATTTTGCAGGGAAACTCGAATTGTAATCAGGTTTGTGGTTATTACCATGGGTGCAAATATTTAAAAACTCAATTGATAAATTAAGAATTCCGGTAAAAAAAGGTTCATTTGGTTCAGTGTGATCCAACGTTAGAATACCCTTTTTAAAGAAAAAATGATCCGAATCTAAAATTTCTAACACTCTAAAACGATGTTCTAAACTATTGCCAGATAAAATAAAAACTGCGGTCTCCCCTGTTGGGATAAAGCCATTATGAATTTTACCTTTAACACCTCCAAACTCAGTAAATTCCCTATTGTAATCCGAATTTTTGGTGAAAAATATATCCAATACCTGAGGTTGTACATGTTGAGCTAAGGATAAAATAAAAATAATACGCTCATCAAAATCCATAGAATGATCAATAATCGTTTTTGCATAAGGCGAATCGTCATGTGCAAGATCAGGAGGCAAAATGTCATGTATTGACTGATAGGGCGCCTCTTGATTCCAATATAATTGGAATCTACACTGAATCACTTTGTGAAGCCATTCAAGATCGGCCAAAATAGCCGTTGCATTTAATTGTGACTTTTTTATACCCATTCTACAATTAGTGGTTTTAACATCCATGGCAATTTAATCATTCCAAATGACCAGGGCAACGTATTTAATATTACATCATATCCACGTTGCTCAACTTTTAAATGCCATTCTTCATTTATCATTGACAAGCGCCCATCTCTATTAATAAAAGAAGCTCTAAAGCTCTCCTTGGAACCAGAACTTCCTTTTTTCCATCTTTTCATCGTTATTTCAACCAGTTCTTTAGCCAATAATTTTTCAGCAGGTTTCAACACGATATCCATCGGAATTGGCGATGATACAGGCAAATTACACAAAATTTTATTTAGAACAAGTTCATGTTCTTCATATACTGCATCGGTAACCAATAACTGCAATAAATGAATCGCTCTAAAAGTGGATTCTTGATCTTTAAATTTGCCATGTTCTGTAATACCTAATTTAGAGAAAAAAGTAGTGATATAAGGATTAAAGAGAACAAGTCCGGCATTATTAATATAAATGGATTCTTTGGACTCAACAAAATCTTGATCTAGTAACTTCGGATCAACATTCTCAGGAAGATTATCTTTTTCATCCACTAATATATCAGCAACCACTTCATTAATTTTATCCAATAATTCCTTGTCTCGACTATCATTTGCGATATCTTTTTCTGCAGCCATCGCTAGATCAGATGAGTTAATTAATTCCTTAAAAATTTTACGAAGTTTATTTACAATTATCGCATATTCACTAGAAAAGCTAAGGTTTATATTATCGGTATACGAAATAAATTTACTGAAAAAATAAATAGAACGAGTTCTATTTTGGTATAATTGAAATTGAATCAATTTTCGTAAATAAATATCAATACTTACAATCAAATGGGCCTCGGAAAGTATATAAGAATTGAATCGAATTAAAATATTGGAAAATTCATTTCTATCTTTAAAATTAGGCAAAGCAGCATTAAAAATAACAATAACCTGCTTCAAATAAGCTGCTTGTAATTTATTGATTTTCTTGGTAGCCTCTTGTCCAAGTTGAGTCTGTATAAATTCATCCATCAAATCAGTTGATTGAACATATTGTAATAATTTTAAAATAGGGATATTATCACCAACTAATTTTTCCTTTAAAAGAGTATTAACCAAATCTTTAAATTCTCTATTGGCAATCTTTTTATCTACAATAGATTCAATGTACTTAAAAATTTCATTTTCAACAATTGGCTGTAAATAAAACCTAGTAGCAGTATCTTTTTTATCACTTGTTTGAGAATACATTGCAAGCAGCGCAACTTTGTTTTGTAAAGGATACATAGAGTTGGTTAGTAGATCCCTTAAAACAGCAGGTTGATCAGTATAAATGAACCACACTATTTCTTTTAAATAAACAATAAAGGAATCTTCAGTGATTTTTTTAAATTGAGGCTCCTTTTTTTTGTGAAGCAAATAATAGATCACAATATTAACAGCATTATCTAAGAGTAACTTATCCGATACAATATCGACACCTAAAGTTTTTTTAAAAAAATCTCGAATGCCAACTTCATTAAAGGGGATATTTTCAATTAATGGATTGATATTATAAACATCAAATTCATTTAAACTTTCATATAATTTTTTTGAATTCTGAGAATCTGAATTCAAAGACTGAAGAAGTGAATGTATGCTCCGCTCTTCGATATTTGCTCCCTGAGAAAACAAATTGAGTACAACATTTTTTGCGTCTAAATTATTTTTATCGGAAGACAAAATAGTCAATAACTTTTTTGAATCAAAACGGAAAATTTCCAAAATAAGAATCCGAAGCAACTCGCTGACAAAAGAACCAGTGAAAGAAGCAAATGAATCGTAGAATTTACCATTTTCCAAAAAGTATACCAATAATTTTAATAAAATTTCCAGTCGATTATTTCCCTCATCTAGTAATGCATTGTTAATCCATTCATTGAATTTTTTGGATACCGTTGTTGAAATTTTATTGCTATTGAAACTACTGTCTTTATCTAAAACTTTTTTTTGAGAATCAACTTCAAAAGCAATATAAGGTATTAAGCGTTCAGATATGAGTTCATCAGCAGGATGATTGGTTTTGCCGGAAAATAATTTAAACAACAAATTTCGGGTAGATGAAGGAAAACTAGTGAACTTGGACAATACCTGATTGAATACTATTTCATTACTACTAAAAAGGAATCGAAAAAGGATAGTTATTAAAAAAGAAAAATCATAACGAGCAAGGAATTCAAACTTAACTGGAAGTCTTTTATTAGAAAGCAAGTACAATAAAAGCGTACTAGATTCATTGGAAATAAGTGTTAGATTATATTTTTGCGAACTTACCGGCTTAAAACCTAGTAAAGTGTATATAAAAGCATTATCATTTACTGAATGTCGTAATAACTCATTTTCTACATCAGGTAAATCAGCAGAAACAATTGCATTAATACCTAAAGTGGAAAAATTTATTTGTTTTTTTATATTATGAATAAGATTTACAATCCATATTGGTTTATTCATTGAAAATAATACAGCATTTATAATTTCAAGAAATTTGGCCTGATTCAATGAAAACAACAGCGTCATTAGATGAGAAAAGAATTGATGTTGTCTATTTTTAAGATACTCAGGAAAATGACTTGGAAAAGAAAGTGTATCAATAAAAAAGGTAAGTATTTTAACTATTTCAATAATCTTTTGTTCATTCGGTATATCCCTATTCTGATAAATAATCAAATCAATCCATTCATCAAAATCATATAATTCTGAAGTTAAAATTGCTTTGGGTGAAAATTTTAAAAAATTATTATTATCTAAAATGGTGTAAAACCAATCAGGATTCTTATTAGTAGCAAACCCTTTTTCAATTAATTGTGAATGTTTCAACGAATCTAAGGAGTAAAGAATACCGAATAAATAAGAAAAGAATTCTTCAGTTTTGTTATTCAAAGAAGCTGACAAGTATGGAGGAAAAGAAAGATTGTCAATGAAATAATTAATTAACTGAAAAACCGAACTGATTTTTTGATCTTTTGACAACTCACTATTATTGTAAACGGTAGATTGTACAATAGATTCAAAAGAAGATAATTTCAAGAAATTATTCTTCTCTAAAATGGAATAAAACCAAGCTGGTTTTTGAAAAGCACTATACCCTTTTTCAATTACTTGGGTATGCCTGGACCGATCCAAGGAATAAAGAATACCCAATAAATAGGAAAAGAAATCTTCCGGCTTATATTTTGAAGTCTTTAAAATGGATGAGGGGAAAGAAAGATTATCTATATAATAATTAATTAATTGTAGAATTGAATTAACTTTTTGATCATTTGGTAAATCGGTATTGTTATACACGACAGATCTTACTATAAAATCAAACGGTTGATATGTTGAATAATTTTTATTATCCAATATGTCATAAAACCAGGAGGGTCTTTTATCCGTTTTATACCCCTTTTCAATCAGTAAGTTGTATTTGGATTGATCCAATGAAAAGAGGATATCCAATAAGTATGCAAAGAAATCCTCCGTATTATTATTTAAGGAGTCCGATATATACTTGGGAAAAGCTAGATTATCGATAAAAATAACAATTAATTGAAAAACAGCATTTGTTTTCTGATCATTGGATAAAACATTGTTGTTATAAACAATTGATCTTAAAATTGTATCAAAAGAGGATATGTCTTTAGTAATATTATTATTGCCATACTTATCAGGTGATAAATAAAGGTTTCGATTCAATTGCAACAAATTTGACAACCAAGCTGGATGATCACTAGACTGGATATTTGCATCCATGAATTGAGTAAACTTTTCATGATCCAACGAATAGAAATAACCTAATAAAAATGAGAAGAAATCCAATTTTTTATTGGGCAAATAGTCTTGTAAATATTGGGGAAATGAATGGTTTTTGATAAAATAACTTATCAGATCTAGTAGCTCCTTTATTTTTCTAGATTTAGGAGATTTTTTATTCCCGAATACCAAAGAAGTTAATAGTAATTCAAAATATAAATTTGAAGAAATGGTGAAGTCAATAAGCAATTCATCATTGTCAAATTGTAATTGATCGCTGTCAAATAGCTGCTGAATAATTTCTGTTGTATTACCTTGTTTCGTTGAAGCATTGACTAACTGTAAAATATCTTGAAAATCGAATGAATGATATTTCCTTAACAGTAAAAAGCTAAGTCTTATAAAAATATCTTTATCAAATCCAGAAAAGCTTCCATCTAATAACGTTTTCCAAAAAGCATGTAAAATAACATTATTGGTTGCTTTATCAATTGGCTTATTGAGAACAGTAGGGATAGATTGGAAAATATTATATACAGAATTATATAAGGTCCAATCCGTTTCGTTTTTCCATAAAAATTGTAAAATATTTTTAGTAAAATCGGGTGTAAAAAACTGAATAAACCTGTTTCGATAGATCATCTGAGCAGAAGCAGATTTGAATATTGAAATAGCTTCCTTTGAATTGAAATTATACAAATCAATCATTAATTGAGCAAGTGATTTAGTAAGATAATTTTTCCCCCACCAAGGGACATAACCTCTTAATATTACAAATTTCAATAAATCAGCAATTCCATAATAACGATTATCGTCATTTTGGATTTCATCCGACAAAATTGTTGCATTAGTAGAAGATGAAGGTTCATTCACTTGAACTAATAAATCAATTTGGTCAGCTATTTCTCTTAACACGGATGTACTATACTCGGCTGTATGAATTTGCCTGAACAAATCTTTTTGATAAAGGGTTACAATAGTATTATAGGATAATTGGAGTCTGTTGGCTATTTGATATATATAACGAGTAATCAGATTAGGGATTGATAAAGAATTCCTGCCATTGATTATATAATTTAAGACGGATAATTTCCATTCCCCATTCAGTAATATATTGGTACTTGACTGCCGTTGAATTAAAAATAAAATAAATGATTTTTGCAGATCAACAACTTTAAGCGAAAAATTACTAGGCGTTAATAAATGAATTAGTTTATTATATAAATTAGTTGGCAATAACTCAAACAATCTTTTGATCATTTGAGCATTAATGGTGGTAATGCTGAAATACCGAATTAACAATTCAGGATTTTGATCTAAAAATAATTCCATTATAGAAACGATATCACTTGAGCTATAATGAAAAGAATCCAAAGGGAAAGATCCCCTTTCAAGATAATAGTGGAAAATGTGTAATTTTTCCTCTAAAGCGTTTTCAGCAGTAGATTTCCTTTTGACTATTTTTTTATCTTTCGCGTCATCGGTTAATTCAATAAGATTGTCTTCTTGAACCAAAATAAGAATATTATCAAACAATTGAGTAACCGAACTATTAAGGAATTCATTATTCAATTTATTAACTTTCAATGCATTGTACATCAAAGTCAATAAAATCTGATAAGAGGTATTGTGTATATTAGCTACATTATGAATGTTTTGTTTTAAAAACTCCCTCCTATTGAAATTTCCCCCTCGATTATAAATGATATACGTTAATATCAAATACCACAATGATCTATTAAATTGTTTTTCTTCTACTTTGACCGTTTGTTTATCTTTATTTAATTTGGATATTGTTTTATGATAAGTAAAAATATACTCTGCATCACCAGGTTCTAAAATTTTTACCAGTTTTTTAATGATATCTTCCTGTAGTGAAAAAGCCAATCTTTTTCTCACTTCATCATTTCTTCCGATTTCAAATAATAACAATCTTAATGAATTAGGAGAAGTATTAATGATTTTTAATATTAATTCATTAATATTTACCGCATTTCCAGATGCCCACCAGGGTGCCCGTCCAAAAAGCAAATAATATTTAGCTAGGGCCAAATGATTTTCTGGTAATTGGCTAATTTTAAAAAGATTATTAGAATCGGAAGTAATATTGCCATTTTGATCGAAGTATTGATCAAATATATTTTTCAATGAATTCAAAAGATTCTCATTGAAAACTCTCTCTAGATCCTCATACTGTATAACACCGAGGTTTAATTCCAACCTATCAATTTCAATAACAATATCATCTGGAATTATCTGGTCGAAATATCGTTGAATAATGGGTATAGAAGAATTATTGGCAATTGAACTGAATTTATCAAAAACCTCATTATTTGACTTATTAACCCGAACAAGTAAATCAAGGATTAATTTTTGTATAGTATTAGCAGCAGGAGTCACATCAGGATTTATTCAAGAACTTTATAATTTCACTACTCAATTTCTGAAACTCAGTGCCATTATTTGCCTGAAGAAGTGAGATCCAGGTAAAATATAAAGATTCAAAATGAGCCATCTCTTCGATTGAAAGAAAATGTAAATCAAACTTTAAATGAGCGGGGGTATATTCTAAAATAATTTTATGTAAAAAAATCCTGAAATTATCATCTTGAAAACGAGCTGGCCAAGCTGGTATAAAAAAGTTTAATTTAAAATCGAATATAGATTCATCAATTTCAAATCCATTAGGATAGCGAACTAATAATTGAATTCTTTCATTAACCAATTCGAAGTCATTTTTTTTGAAATTTTCAAAAACAGATTGAATTTGAGTATAAACTAGTGAAATATTTTCAGGAGAGGTTTGATCTATGGATTCACCTTTTAAACCAATAATATCGAAATATTTATTAAGGATTTCCAGTTTTTCTTTATCGGTAAGGTCATTGATTTCTGTTAACTCTTGAACATAGCTGATTAAATTATTTCTATCATTGATAGAAAGCCAATTATTAGATTTAAGTAAACTGACTGTTTTTTTATCATCTAGGAAAAAATTAAAACCATAACTGGCGGATGTTACATCGGGTCTCAATAAAATATTTTCTAAAACATGAATCCCCTCGGTATTTAAACTCAAATTGATAAAATAACTAACCGATTTTTGGATTTTTTCTTTAGCTTCTACAACAGTTTTGGCATACCCTACCACCCTCCATTCCTTTTCATCAATTTGATTATATAATATTACATAATCAATATTTGTAAAAACATTGGGGGACACTTTGTAATTGTCAAAATTACAGGCGTCTTTAAAAACGATTTCATCCTGCAATTCAAATATCAATAAATTGTCATCGGGTGAATAATTATTAGTAATACTTCCTTGTCGGGTTTGATTTCTAACGGTGATCACCTCATCTAGCAAAACCAACTTAGTATCCAAATCCGATTTGTCTTTTTCAGCCCTGTCAATATCGATCATATTCCCCTCAGCTTTTACAATAAAATTAGCAGTTTGACTAAACGGCTTATTTTGAATAAAAAGCAACTTGTAAATCAGGTGAATAAAATCAAAGGAATTGTTTTTATCTGTACTATGATAATTCGACCCTCTTGCCCTATTGGAAGTATTTGGTACTATATGTTGGAGGAAATCAGATTTCCACCGTATTTTTTCATCATTTCTATGTAAATTCTTTAATTGATAGTAATGGTCAGACAATTCAATAGGATAACTATTGAGTGAAAAATTAAACCTTGATAACATATGATCGAGAAATGAATTTTTACGTTCAACATAATCACTGTCACTTTCTATTAACCGGTTTAAGGTTTGTTGATATTTTGAAATGGCAGCCTCGTATTGTTTCATTTGAAACTGTCCTCTTTTATCTTCTGGCAGCATACTGATAAAAGAAACCAAATGATTAATACCTGGTACATCTAAAACAGGCTGTGAATAATAGGTATGACTATAAGTAGAATCAATTTTATAAGAAAATAGTTTGTCAACATAAGAAAGCTGTTTTAAATAATTACCCATTAACTGTTCGAAAATCAACAAGTAGGCCTGAAGTTGTTTTACAGCTGCTTTTTGTTCATCTGGTGCATTACTACTAATTCCTTCTGCTCCAATACCATATACCATTGGAAAATGATGCTGAATAGAATGGTATTGATGAATGTTTCTATATTGACCAGACATTTTTTCGGAGAAAATGTAGGAATATCCGGGAAACTTAGTGTCATTTTCATACAATAATTTATTGTAATATGACACAAAATATTGCTTACGAATTACCACCTTCGCCCCATCCCTTAGAAACTCTATATGATTAAAATCTACAAGGGGATTAATCAATCCAAATTCACCCTCTTTTAAAATCAAAGGTTCTTCAAAAGTAGTAATATTGCCATCACTCACACTCAAACTAATCACATTTAAGACCCCTTTTACTACACCTGCCAACCTAGTAAATTCTGTAGGTTCAATTTGTTTGGGAAGATTGCGTAAACTATCATCTTTAATTACTCCTTTTTTCAAAGTAGGTCCATTAAAAATTTCAGTCAAAGGCTCTGTAACATCACCTTCGATATTAGGTGAAGTGTATTCAATATAAGGATTAAGGAAATTATTAAACGCCCAAAAGATTTCTGCTAATATTTCTTCTGGAGGCTCAATACTATTAATAGAAATTTTAGCCGAAATTTTAATTTTTTTAGGATCAATAATCTTAAAATGAAAAAAATCATTTCCGATCATTCTATTCTTTAAAAGTAAATTTCTAACTGCATTGACATTTACAGATTTCCTTATTTCTTTTTCATCCTCACTTGCCAGATTATTAATAAATTGCCACTCTTTTACCGTTAATTGTAAACTAACGGAAAACAATCCACGAATAGCATTTACTCCAAAAAAATCTTCGAATGGCTTTATCCAAACATTTTGAATTTCGTCAATTTGATCAATCACTAATTTTCTATAGTCATTGATTAAAACTGGATGCGTATTTAAAATTTGGGTAGGAAGATGAAAAGATTGATCCTCATAATCTAAATTCCCCTTTGTATCTGAAAGTATATCATTTAAAGGGAACCCTGTTCGGAATGATAAATCAGTTAAAGCAAAGCAAAGTGCTTCTAATATGGTAACCCCAGGATCATGTATATTAAAATCGGTCCACTCCTCACCAGAATATTTTTGAACTATATCTAACGCCTCTTGCCTCAACATGTCGAAGCTCATCGACACGTCCGATACATCCTTCTCGATAGTAGTCGATATTTCTCGTTCTTCCTTCATCAAAAGTAATTAGCTTAGTAATAATATTCCTCAGGCAGCATCATTTCATCATCCCATAAATTGGTAATTCTGAAATAGATCTGTGTTTCATCTCCATAATTACGGTAAGTCTTAATTTGCAAATCATAATTATAAGTGCCAAAAGATTTCCATCTGATACAAAGCTTATTCCAAAAAAAACCATAATAGGCACTTGTATATTTTATCTTATTATTTGAATGTCCAAATGTAGATAAGGCATTGGCATGTAGGATAGCAAATCTTCCAGATGTTTTTTTCCCAGTTCTGGCTATCAATTCAAAAGCATGACAATTATTCAAACCTTTTACCACTGAATGCCATTTACCATTTGCAGGCACAAAACCGGCCCTAAAATTTCCAGTCCTACCCTCCATTGAAGCAAAACCTTCAATATCTAATTTCATTCCAGCCTCCCTTCTTTTTCCGATACCCAAACTCCCATCTTCATCAAAGAAAAAAGATTTCTTATCTTCTTCTTCTTCGCTTAAACCCAAAATATTTGGTTTTAACTTAAAGCTGTAAGATCCCTTATCATCCACTTCAATATTAAAAAATGGTTCCAGATCATCTACACTTTTGAAAAAAGTAATTAATTTCTTAGAAATACCGGATGAACTAAGAATTAGACCATTTTCAGCATCTTTACTGAATCCATCATCTTGTTTGTTAATTAAAGAATCAATTAAAAAAGAAAAATGCTTTTCATTGGGAATAGTCCCATTTTTAAAGAAACTTTTCAGGTGTTCTCGGTCGTATATTTTGGATTTAGAAAATGCCATTTTTATAATTTCAATGTTAACGTAAATGTAGGCTTTTTGATTTGATTTGCTTCAAGTCTATTCTGTATTTCACTAGTAAACGCTTCATTCAGTATTAATTCTTTTCCTAATATGTAATTATTAATTCCCGAAACTGAAGCCGGAATAAATGAATCATTGCTTACAATTTCAATATTATGCTCAGCCATAGGGACCAATAAAGCACCTGGGAGACTGGCAGTTACACTTTCTTTGGAATGCTGGGCAGTATCAATGACTAGGTTTAACAATTGGTTAGTCTTTGGATTTTTATATTGATAAAAATGTAATAATGAAACGGAAGTTACATAATGTATATAATTCCTTTTTTGTATAAAATTAATAATATCATTTACATATAAAACCTTTAATTCTTTAAACTCAGTTTCAGCAATACTTAACCATGGTGAAATAAAGTTAATTAAATCGTCATTCAAACGAGAAATATTAGCGTTCACTTTCAGATTAATCCTAGTAGACTCAAACTGCACACTACATTTAACCTTAACAAACTCATATATAGGATTAGTAACTACAAATTTTATCGAAGGAGGCAAAATGCTTTTTATAAAGGAATTAATGATACTCAATTCAGAAAAATCAACATTGGGCAATGAATTTTCATTGTATTTATTGAACGATTGTATAACAGGAACCACCATAATTAAAATGTCCATGTTTTCCAATAACAAATCAGTTTGACGGCCATTTGCCATACAATGCACATAAGCTAAGGAGGGGAAATGGTTTAAAATTTGCTGTGTGAGATCCCTG
>CANJDY010000041.1 GCA_947472635.1 Chitinophagaceae bacterium | reverse complement strand
CTGGTCTTGATACGGATACTTGAAAGATCATTGTGCGTGGTAAATGCCAGTTTGGAGGCGGGAAGCCGAAGGCTATCATTAATATTAATTTCATCTACATCGATGACTGCTTGAAGTGAATCGAGGTTGCCATTGCTAGCAATCCGGGTATTGTTAAATACTTTTCCATCATAACTAAAAAGAGGGATATCAGCATTTACAGTTAGTTTATTCTCCTTCAAATTAAGCTTTCCAGAAATCGAAGCATTGCTAAAACCAGTAAGTTTTTTATCCAATATTTTCGTGTAGGCATCCACTTCTTTAGTAGCGATAGTAAATGAAAATTGCTGGTTGCTTGCCAAACTAGGTGGTTGATTAATCTGGGACGGGAAATAACGGCTAAGAAAAGTTTTAAATGCGGAAGGCAATTCCTGTATTGAAAAATTACCTTTCAACGCAGCATCAATATTATTTGTGTGAAGCGTTAAAGATTTTTGATTATTTGCAATGGAGGCTTGCAGTGTCAGCGAATCAAAATCTAGCGGTAAGTGGTTATGCGAAAGACTAGCGTTGTAAATTTTTGCAGTTCCTAAAAAGTCGTCAATATTGTTGCCGGCAAAATTCAGTTCAAACTGGCCTTTCAAGGTAAAGTCATCTTCAGTAAATTTCAATTTTTTAAAATCAGCCTTTCCGAGCGAAGCATTAAATAAAAACTGGGGCACTTTATTATTTAGGTCAATCGTTCCTTTTAGACTGTCTACGGATAAGTTTTCGTCATGAATGCTGAGTAATCCAGTAAATATTTTTTGAACAAATTTCCCATTCACAGCAATATCTTGGTAGTCATAATCATTAAATTGAAGGTGGTTGATTTTACCATCAAAATTAGCATTGATTTCTTTTTCCGAAAATCCACTACCATTTACTTTTCCAGTAAAGGTGATAGCGCCTAGTTGGCTGGTATTAAAAAAATCGCCCAACTTAAATCCTACAGTGGAAATTTTGCCAAGATAAACGGGGGACTTTTTTTCGGGGAGTTTCAAGTTGATATCTCCCTTTACTACGCCTAGCTGGGTGTTGATAGTACCAAAAGCAACAAAGTCATTAATGAAGCCGGTAAACTTTCCCCTATAACGGATACTGCCTAGTTTACTGAGTTGTGGGGTGTTTATATTTCTTAACGAAGGGGCAATGGTACAAATTTCAGCAAAATTTGTTTGAAGATCATGTGCGTTTAAATCTATAAAGGTTTTATTGATATCGGGAAGCCCAATGAAAGACACCTCCCCTTCTAAATAGGAGCTGCCAGTTTTTATTCGCATTCCTTTGGTATGCAGGTTGCCGATCGATCCTTTTGCAATTCCCTCAATAGAAAAAATTCTTTTCCATGTCTTTACTTCAGGCGCAAAAAAAGCGAGGTCATCACTATTTAATTCGCTGCCGGTGAAATTCCCCTCCAATTGTACATCCTGCATGAAATTATTCATGTTCTTCAGAAAACTGGAATAGCTCATCGCATAATAATTCCCCAATTTACTTTTAGCAGTAACCAGTTCTAGCTGGTTAAATTCCATTTTCTCGGGTGTAAACTTCAAGTTGGCCTGCAACTTTTTAACTTCAAAACCACATTTTTCTTTGGTGGCTAATTGTAGGTAAGCGGATAGGGTATCTTTCTCATATCGAATATTTTTTAATTCACCGGTTATATTGCTAAACTGAAAATGCTGTCCGTCAAAACGGTCCGTGTAGGCTGGGTGTATTGTTTCTATATCATTTTTAAAAACACCGTTGTCAATTTGAATACTATTTACCAATAGTAGCCATCCCTCATTATTCCATCTGTAGGGAAGTGGAGGGAGATTATTTTTTGGGCTCTTTTTTTTGATAAGCGAATCTGGCCTCAGTCCTGTGTAATCCTCCTGCGCGAAAATTGGGTTATCGAGCGAAAGGGTTTGTAAATGAATCTGTTTTTTTTTGAAGTTGATTTCCTCTGCATTGAGGGTTAGTTTTTTTACAGAAAAAAGCATGTTCTGCCCAATCCATTTATCTATTTGATTGAAATGGATATTTGAAAATTGAACTTTTTTAAGGTCAAACTCAATCCCTTCTTTATTGCTTTTTGCACCTCCTCCTGAGCCTCCAAAATAATCTGCCAAAAACTGATAATTCCAAACAGAATCGGTTCGATGCAAATTAACTACCGCATCCTCTAAGCCAATATAATGCAGGATGGCTTTGTTTTTTAAAAAGAACCAATCAGTAATCTTACAATTTACATTGCCTGCATATAATAAAGTATCCTTTTGCTGGTCTTTCACCAGTAGTCCATGTAAGGCCATTTTATCAAATAAATGGTAGTTGATATATTGAATCCTTACTTCCGTATGCAATTGCTTGGAAAGGGTATTGGTAACCTTCCCCACCAGATAATTTTGTACTGCCGTGATTTTTAAAATGCCCCAGGTAAAAATAATGAGCAATAGGGCTGGTAAAAAAAAACGAATTTTTTGGCCGTTTTTTTTGAAGAAAAATAGCCAAGCTCCTATCCAAACCAGCAATAGAACTACAAAAGCCCAGGTGGGTGCATTCGTCAAAATTGAGGTGAATAAAATAGCAAGCGCTAACCAAAATATCAGTGTAAGCGAAATCCTTTTTAATATGTAGCGGCTTTTATGCAGTGTGTTGTATTATGTTACAAAAATAACGTTTCGCTGCCTATAAGCAAATTCAATACCAAATATGCTGAGTAATCATTCGTATGTTGAAATAAATAAATATAATGATTGATTAATTGAAAATGTGTAAATCCATTTTTCCAAGGATTAAATGGATAGGAATCTTCCAGAATCAATATCCTTCTGCTGAGTCATCCCCCCGTTTGTCGGCAATTGCCGTTATTTTCCTCGTAGTCCCATTTTTTATTTCAATTAATTCTGTCCTTCCAATCTGACCTCTTTTTACAACTTTATATCCCATTGCTTCTAATTGCTGAATGGTGGATAAAGGAAAATCATTTTCCACCATGATTTCATCCGGAAGCCATTGGTGATGGAATTTTGGCTGATTAACTGCATCTTCTGGGCTCATTTTATAATCAATCATATTTACCAGCGATTGAATAATACTGGTTGGAATGGTAGTTCCTCCCGGGGTACCCACTACCAGGTAAGGCTGATGGTTTTTTAACACAATAGTGGGGGCCATACTACTGAGCATTCTTTTGCCGGGAGCAATCGCATTGGCTTCGGCACCTAGGGCACCATACATGTTGGGTACGCCAGCTTTAACACTAAAATCATCCATCTCATTATTTAAAAGAAATCCGGCACCACTTACAACGGTTCTGCTTCCATAGGCGCCATTAAGCGTAGTAGTGATAGAAACGGCGTTGCCTGCTTCATCGATTACGCTTAAATGGGTGGTTTCCTCACTTTCCTTGATGGCACCTTCTTTAGTTGACTGGCTGCTACCAGCAATGCCTGGTCTGAAATCATTCATTCTTTCCCGTAAGTAAGCATCGCTTACCAAAGTTTTTACAGGTACTTTCACAAAATCTGCGTCACCTAAATATTTTGCTCGATCAGCAAATGCCCTTCTTTCTGCTTCTGTTAGTAATTGAACGCTTGCAGCAGATTGGAATTTCATGGAGCGTATATTTTTTTGCTCAATCATCTTCAATACCTGTTGAAGAATAATTCCTCCGCTGCTAGGTAGCGGCATAGAAATGACCTGGTAAGATTGATAATCAAATTCAATCGCTTTTCTTTCTTTGGCAATATAATTTTTCAGGTCATCAGCGTTGATAATTCCTTTTCCCCGGGCCATTTCTGCTATGAGTAGCCCGGCGGTAATACCTTCATAAAATCCTTTGGCACCCAAGTCGCGAATCCGTTTGAGTGTGTTGGCTAGGTCCTTTTGAATCAGGGTGTCACCAGTCTTCCAGGTTACTGCTTTTACAAAAACGGGTGGGGAGGTATTGAATTGAAGGAATTCTTTTTTTAATTCATTGAAATCGTTCGCTTGGTTGGCGGTAATAGAAAATCCGTTTTCTGCCAGTTTAATAGCAGGTTGCACAAGTGTTTTAAATGGAAGTGTTGCATATTGTAGGGCCCTAAATATTCCAGCTATCGTACCAGGGATGCCAGCAGCTAAATGTCCATCCTGTGATAGGTTCATTTGAGGGTTACCCTTTTCATCGAGGTACATATCCCTGCTTGCTTTGCTAGGTGCAGTCTCTCTAAAATCAATGGTGATATTTTTACCATTTTTTAAGTGGGCTACCATAAAGCCGCCCCCGCCGATATTGCCCGCTCCGGGGTATACTACAGCAAGCGCAAGTTGTGTAGCAATAGCAGCGTCTATGGCATTGCCACCTTGTTGTAAAATACCTATACCCACTTTACTAGCTAATGCATTGGCGGAAGCGACAGCCCCCTTTGAACAGGTGATTTTTTTTTGTTGCTGATAATGGAATGGATCAATTTTTTGTGCATCTATACTGGAGCTATTCAATAATAAAATTACTAACAGTAGCCTCTCAACATTTTTGAACTTCATCCGATAAATTTTTGACTAAATTACTGAATTGATTGAATTATAAAATTTTAATCAATTCGATTCAGCAAAAGATATGCATCTGGTTGGGTGCAACCAATCGGAATTCTGTTTACTCTTGTATGCCAACAGTAGGCCAAATGAGAAAAAGCGTATAAAAGCCTCGAATTTTTTTGGTGATATTTTTTAATTGGCAACTCTTTAAGAGGTGATTATCTTACATTCGTTAAATAATCAAAATCGTATGATAAAATCTTTTGCTATTTTAATTGTTTTATTGAATTCGCTGCTGGCCATTTCACAAACGCCCAAAAGCTATACTTCTTCAGAAATATTGCTGCAATTAAAAAAACTGCCAGTACTGGGATCTGTTTTATATATAGCCGCCCATCCGGATGATGAAAACACCCGGCTACTAGCTTATCTGGCGAATGAAAAATTGTATCGCACTGGTTATTTAAGTTTGACGAGAGGTGATGGCGGACAAAATTTGATAGGAGATGAACAGGGGATTGATTTAGGGCTAATACGAACACAGGAATTATTATCGGCTCGAAGAATAGATGGAGCAGAGCAATTTTTTAGTAGGGCGTATGATTTTGGATTTTGTAAATCTTCCGAGGAAGCATTGCGTTTATGGGGGCACGATAAAATATTGAGTGATGCAGTTTGGGTTATCCGGAAATTCCAGCCCGATGTGGTGATTGCTCGTTTTCCGGAAGATAGTCGGGCAGGTCATGGTCATCATGCAGCTTCGGGTATTCTTGCGCGGGAGGCTTTTGATGCGGCGGCGGATCCTTCCAAATTCCCCGAACAGTTATCACAAGGCGTTACCATTTGGCAGGCCAAACGTTTGCTGTGGAATACCTTTAATTTTGGGAGTACCAACACACAAAGTGAGGAGCAGTTTAAACTTGATGTGGGTATGTATAACCCATTGCTGGGAAAAGGGTATGGAGAAATAGCAGCACTTAGTCGAAGCCAGCACAAGAGCCAGGGATTTGGGGTGTCGGCACAAAGGGGCAGTGTAATAGAGTATTTTACAACTATAAAAGGTGATCAGCCAGTGAGTGATTTAATGGATGGTGTGACAACGAATTGGGATAGGCTTCAAAATAATAGTTTATCCAAGCTTTCCGAAAAGCTGGCTGCAAATTTTTTGCCGGAGCATCCTGAAAAATCTGTGGCAGCATTGGTAAACCTTTACAGATTAGTGTATTCCCTCAGTGACGGTTATTGGAAAACACAGAAATTAAAAGAAATTAAAAATTGTATTGAAGCCGCTAGTGGTTTATTTCTTGAAGCTACCACTAATAGCCAATTCGCCGTTCTGGGGGATAGTGCAAAAATAACCGTAACTGCCAACAATCAACTTGGGTTGAATATGAGCGGCATAGTTGCAACGATTGGGAATGGTCATTTTTTATTGGGAGACCCCAATAAAAATAGCAATCTTTCACTTACAAAAAATATTTTCATCAGCCCCGAAGATGTAAAAAATACCCAACCCTATTGGTTGGATATTCCAATGGATAAGGGTAGTTTTAATGTAGCGGATCCCCAAAAAATTGGCATGGCAGAAAATACTCCGTTTCAAATAAAATTTGATGTGATGATTGAGGGCAACCAACTCTCATTCAGCAAACCGGTCCGTTTTAAATATACTGATCCGGTTAGAGGGGAGTTGTACCAGCCGCTTAGTATCCTGCCGGTTGCAGATGTAAAGTTTGACAAGGATATTTATTTGTTAAAGAAAAAAGATTCCATGCATGTAGATATGCGGTTGTTACCAAATATGGATATGCAGGGAGTTTTGCAGGTGCAAGCAACCCTGCAGGATAAGCAAGGTAGGATAGAAAATAAAAAGGTTTTTTCTATAAAAACAGTTTCAAAGGATAAAGCGGTTTCTTTCGAAGTTCAATTGCCTCAGAATAATTTGTCGGGTGGTTTTTCAATCGTTCATGCAGACTTTACTAGTGGTGCCAACAAGCTGGCAAGTTCAAATAGTTATAAAAGAGTAATCAGTTACGACCATATTCCTTCTATTGTGTATCAGCGGGAAGCCACTACCAAATCTGTTTATGCCGATATAAAAATTGATGGAAAGCTAGTGGGTTATATACCTGGAGCAGGAGATAAAGTGCCGCAAGCATTGCAGGAGATGGGCTATCAGGTGGTGATACTTTCAGAAAAAGACATCAAGGCAGGCAAGCTTCATATCTACGACGCCATTGTTACTGGTGTAAGAGCATACAATACCAATGAGTGGATGAACACTATCTATGAGGTGCTGATGGACTATGTGAAAGAGGGGGGTATATTGCTTTCGCAGTACAATACCAGTAACCAAATTGGGCCTGTAAAAGCAAAAATTGCACCCTATCCTTTTACCATTAGCCGCAACCGCGTTACGGATGAAGAAGCAAAAATTAATTTTTTATTACCCAATCATCCAGCTTTGAATTATCCCAATGTAATTTCGGAAAAAGATTTTGATGGATGGATACAGGAACGGAGCATTTACAATGCAGAAAAAGTGGACCCGGCTTACCAACGTATTTTGAGTATGAAAGATCCAGGCGAAAGCGATCAAGACGGGAGTTTAATTATTGCCAATTATGGGAAGGGAAGATTTGTTTATACTGGGTTGGTTTTTTTCAGGGAACTACCAGCAGGAGTTGCAGGGGCGTACCGTTTGTTTGCCAATCTGATTGCATTGCCTGAGAAAAAGGATAATAAATAATTCAATAAAGAAGGCATTTAATAGTATGCACAATAAAAACAAATATTGGAGAAAATGGTATATAGGGGTGTTGCTTGTATTGGTACTACAGGTAATATTGTATTATTTTATCACCATAAGTTATGCTTAAATTATCAGGTATCGGTTTGCAAAGGGTATTGTGTGAATTATAAATTAAAAATATTCAAGGACTAGGTTTGTATGAGTGCAATTGATTGGATTATATTAATCACTACACTTTGTGGCATTATAATTTACGGCATGTATAAAAGCCGTACCACAAAGGATTTGGATGGTTATTTTTTAAGTAACCGGAGTTTGCCTTGGTATATGGTACTGTTGAGCATTATGGGTACGCAGGCGAGTGCCATTACTTTTTTAAGTGCACCCGGTCAGGCTTATACTGATGGAATGAGGTTTGTGCAATATTATTTCGGCTTACCCTTAGCCATGATAGTTATCTGTATTTTCTTTGTGCCCGTTTTCCGAAAATTAAAAGTCTATACCGCCTATGAGTTTTTGGAAAATAGGTTCGATCTAAAAACAAGGTCGCTTACCTCTGCCTTGTTTTTAATCTCCCGCGGGTTATCAACCGGCATCAGTATTTATGCTCCATCCATTATCTTAAGTTCTCTTTTAGGCTGGAATATTTACTATACCAATTTGGTGATGGGTGGGTTACTCATTATTTATACGATGAGTGGCGGTGCAAGAGCAGTGGCGTATACGCAGCAATTGCAATTGATTATTATTATTGCCGGAATGTTTTTGGCAGGGTATATGGTAATTAACTTGCTGCCAGCCGGAATGGGTTTTGCAGATGCAGTAAAGGTGGCAGGCAACCAAGGAAAAATGAATGTAATTACCACTGGCTTTTCCAATCATCACTTTGATTGGAAGGATAAATACAATATCTGGAGTGGCTTGTTGGGGGGCTTTTTTTTGGCGTTGAGTTATTTTGGTGCCGACCAGAGCCAGGTGGGCCGGTACCTTACGGCTAGGTCTGAGAAGGAAAGTAAGATTGGATTATTAACCAATGGGCTGGTGAAAGTGCCGATGCAGTTTCTGATTTTGTTGGTAGGAATTCTCGTATTTTCTTTTTATCAGTATCACAAAGCACCCATTTATTTTGACGCCGCAAAAGTGATTGTTGCAAAAAAAACGGAATATAAAGATTCCCTAATCAGTTTAGAAAACCAATACAGTGATGCGTTAACTAGCAATAATCCAAAGCTCGCTACTGACTTGCGCTCACAATTTAAGGCGGTAATAAAAAAGGCAATTCCCGGCGACGATGCCAATGATACCAATTTTATATTTCTTCGTTTTGTGATTGATAATTTGCCCAAGGGGCTGGTAGGTTTATTGATTGCTGTAATTTTTTTGGCAGCATGGGGTAGTATTGCGGCTGCCTTAAATTCACTTGCCTCCTGTACGGTGGTGGATTTCCATAAAAAATTTATTAATAAAAATTGTTCAGCAACTAGAGACTACCATATTTCAAGGTGGTATACCTTTGGTTGGGGAGTGTTTTCTGTGGTGGTGGCTATGTTTGCCCATAATCTTGGCAATAGCCTCATTGAAGCGGTTAATATTTTGGGATCTTTATTTTACGGAGTGATATTGGGAATTTTTTTGGTAGCATTCTGGATCAACTATGTGAAAGGAAACGCAGTTTTTATTGCAGCAGTGATATCCGAATTATTGGTGATACTAATCTATAAGCTCAACATCGTTTCCTTTTTATGGTTGAATGTAGTTGGCGTGGTACTGGTGATCTTCTTTAGTGTATTGATACAACTGATTTTATCTACTGATACGAAAATCAGAAGCTAAATTATCTGGTGTTGTAAATCCAAAAAATAGTAAACTCCCTTTTTGATGGGTACTGATTTTATTGCTTTTTTAATTCCTTTTGTAATTGTTCATTCATTTTTACATAATCCGTATTCTTTGCCTGTTTCGCTAGTTCCAATGATAGGCGGGAGCTTTCCATTGCTTCCTTCATAAAGCCCATTTCTTTTTGGATTTTGGCTTTGTATAAATACATCCAATATGCTTTTGGAAAGGCATCGGTTGCTTTATTTGCATTTTCTAGTGCCTTGCTTAGGTTCCTATCGTACTCATTAAAAAATTGTGCTGCTTCCCAGAAAGGCTTTTTATCAGTGAGCATTGCTGCTTCAATTTGTGCTCGAATTTTTTCATTCAGGTTAGTGCTTATTGGAATGACAATCAATTTCTTTTCCCAATGAAGCTGTAATTCACAATTGGTAGGCTGTACTGCTGCAAATTGAAAGGTTAATAATTCAGTCTTTTCCTTTGAGTGGATGGGGGCTACTTTAAACCGAACAACGTCTTGCGATTCCTTGTAATCTGCTACGCCTTTGTTGGTAATCCCTTTGTTGATGATGATATCCCAATTTTCTTCTCCCGGGATGCTGTATAGGACATATTTGCCCGAATCAATTTTTTTTCCAACAATTTCAACTGGCTCCGAAAAATACAATTTTGCAGGCGAACTCGCACTAGTGTTCCATAATTTTCCGTAGGCAACCAAGTCTCCGAAAACCCTTCTGCCTTTTGCTCCGGGCCGAGTGTAGCTAACTTCAATATTGCCGAGGCCAAACTCCTGTTTGATCGATTGTGCGGGGGAAGGAGAGGGTAGCCGAACCTGTGCCTGCTGGGTGTTACTAATAAACAATGTCATGTAAAAAAGGAGCATTTTTTTCATGTGTATTTTTTATTTTTTTGTAGACTCTTTGGTGGTTATGCATCCATCAAGTTCAATGCAAATATAGTGGGTCATCATTTGAGCCGTAAAAATTTGTTAACTGAAAAGGTATAGTTGCAAGAATATACAAATGCGAAAATTCGCCATTAGTTTGTCAGTAGAGAATAATCCATTGATGGGCTTACTCAAAATACACTTTCACTGTTTGGTAAAAGAGTCGGTTATTGAGGTACTGGTGTTGGGGCTGGTTTTGTTTTTCTGAAAAACCCTGTAAGCCAAAAAGACCAGCGGCATTTCCTTTATTGATCGCAATTTCAAGATAGTCAGCAGAATTAAACAGGGCTAATTTTTCACCTTCTGGTACATCTGCATAGGTATCACATATTTTTTCGATCACCTCATCGCGTTTAAAAACAATTTTAAAGCTTCTACCTTTTCTTTGTTCTTCAAAATCTTCCCGGGTAATGTTGACAATTACGTTTTCAAAATTATCAATAAAAATAATCTGTCCTTCCATCCAGTTCGTCCCCAGTAGAGGGCGTAAAGGGTTTTTTACCTGAATGGAAACGGAGTTGTCACCAATTTGATCCAGGGTTTTACCACTAATAATTTCGTTGAAAGCCTTTGCGAAAACAGTCGTGCAGTAAAGTGTATTTTTTCTCTGATTTTTATCCAATGCTAAGGCTACTACTTTTTGGGGAATTTCTTCCAGAATCATGGTTAGCAATCCATTGTCGCCACAGCCGATATACTGACCATTGTGTTCTGCTAAGAGCATATGTTCAGGCTTTTCGTCAAACAAATTCACCAGTATTAGGTGACAAGTACCTGCCGGAAAATTTTTGATAGCATTTCTGCAAACATAGGCCGCTTGTGGGTAATTAAAGGGTGATATTTGGTGGGAGATATCCACCAGAGAGAATGAGTCACCTGCCTGTAACAACTGCCCTTTTACTGCCCCTGCAAGGAAATCATGCTGGCCAATATCAGAAGTAAGCGTTAGTATCGGCATCTTAGTAATGGATGGTTGTTTTTGTTTACTTTACTATTGTGAGTGGAATTGTACAACGAAAAAAATCAGTTTAATTCAATCTTTAGCCGCATTGCAGATTACAGATCAACTCTCCCTTGATTTTGAATCATTGTTTAAAATTAGGGCTTATATATTATTAATCACTATCCTATTTAACCAATTCCCCATTTTTATAGAAGAATTTCCTCACTAGTTTATCAGTAAAGGAGGGAAAAAACTTATTCATAAAAACAGTTTGAAGACCGCTAAAGGAAAGTACTAGGGTTCTTTTCTTTTTTTCTATTGCTTTGATGATATGGTTGGCACAATCTTGAGAACTCATCAGGTCTCGTTCATTGAGTGGACTTTCTCCTTGCGCATATCCCTTACTGTTAAGGGCTGCATTGCGGATATTGCTGCGGGTAAAACCTGGGCAAACCCACATTACATTCACACCGGTATCTAGTAATTCTGTTCGAATCGACTCCAACCAGCCATTGACAGCAAATTTTGATGCGGAATACCCGCTTCTGCCAGGAAGTCCACGGTATCCTGCAATGGAGGAAACCCCTACAATGGTTCCTTTTCTTTCGATGATGGAATCGAGCGCAAGCTTGGTGCAATATACGGTGCCGAAAAAATTCACATCCATTACCTTTTTAATTACGTCTACCTCGGCATCTTTCAGCAAGGCCCTCATACTAATGCCAGCATTATTGATTAGAATGTCGATGCCGCCAAAGGTTTCAATAGTAGATTGGATAAAATTTTTGCAATCATCATAGCGGCTCACATCTGCAACCATCGTATGAAGGAGTTGGTTGGAATATTGCACCTGCAGGCTATACAATTTATCTTGGTTGCGGCCGCAAGTGGCAATTTTGGCACCCAAAGGGATCAAAGCATCTACCAAGGCCTTTCCAATTCCTTCACTGCCTCCTGTAATGGCAATCACTTTATTTTTAAAAAAGTCACTCATATGATAAATTATTAGCAAAAATAAGCACTTCATCGGCTGTTAATCAACAATCTTTGTATAATTGTGTTCATTTGAATGAAAAGTTCTTTAAAAAACTTTGGGACTAAATGTTTTTACCCTATTTTTGCACTCCAAAAGAAAATCCATTAAAGGGAGTTTCTTAGGAAAACAAGTTTTGAATTGGTAGCTCAGTTGGTAGAGCATCCCGATTAAAATCGGGAGGGTTCTGGGAAAATATAGTAAGTTTTGAATTGGTAGCTCAGTTGGTAGAGCATCCCGATTTAAATCGGGAGGGTTCTGGAAAAAGATAGTAAGTTTTGAATTGGTAGCTCAGTTGGTAGAGCATCCCGATTATAATCGGGAGGGTTCTGGGAAAAGATAGTAAGTTTTGAATTGGTAGCTCAGTTGGTAGAGCATCCCGATTATAATCG